>NZ_JAQLXG010000019.1:0-20068 GCF_028321995.1 Faecalitalea cylindroides | reverse complement strand
GACAAGAATCCGTCGTGGAGATGCAGCACCAATGGCAATCGTTCAATTCGTGAAGTAGGAAACTACTTCACTTTTTTTATCCTTTCCTATAAAATAGTCGTGTTAAAAGAGGGGTTATATGTTAATTTCAGTAGATAACTTAACGAAATATATCAATGAAAAATGTATCGTAAAAAAAGGATCTTTTACGATTGAAGAAAACGATAAAGTTGCCTTGATTGGTGTAAATGGAACGGGTAAATCTACTTTAATGAAGATCTTGGCAGGAATAGAAACATACGAAGAGGGTAAGATCATCAAAAAGAATGGATTAAAAGTTCATTTTTTACATCAGAATCCAAGTTTTACCAGTAAAACGATCTGGGAAGAAATTGTTTCCATCAATGAAAAGAACAATCATAAAGTTGAAGACTATGAAATGAAGACGATCCTTACTAAATTAGGATTACATGATTTTGATAAACAAATAGATGTTTTATCAGGTGGGCAAAGGAAACGACTAGCTCTAGCTTGTGCCTTGTTGACAAAATGTGATTTATTATTGCTGGATGAACCAACAAACCATTTAGATAATTCCATGGTGGAATGGTTAGAAAATTATCTGATCAAAATGAACACCGCTTTGTTGATGGTAACACATGACCGTTATTTTCTAGATTCGATCTGTAATAAGATCATAGAGCTGGATCAGGGCGATCTTTATATTCATAAAGGGAATTATGAAGTATATTTAAAGAATAAAGAAACACGTATAGAACTTGAAAATCAAGCAATTGCCAAACATAAAAATCTTTATAATAAAGAATTGGCATGGGTGCGTGCAGGGGTACAGGCTCGTTCGACAAAATCAAAAGCACGATTGGATCGTTTTGAAGAATTAAGAAATATGCGCTTTAAAGAACAGGAAAAATCATTTGAATTGGTCTCTTTAACAAAAAGGCTCGGTAAGAAGACAATTGAATGGAGTGGACTAGGTTTTGGATATGATGAAAATCTTCTGTTTAAAGATTTCAGCTATTCTTTATTGCGAACTGATCGTATTGGAATCATTGGTCCAAACGGATGTGGGAAATCTACGTTGTTAGAAATCTTATCGGGAAATTTAAAACCAACTTTAGGGTCTATTGAGTTTGGTGATACTGTCAGTATAGGATATTTTCGCCAGGGCGATAAAAATGTTGATACCTCAATGCGGGTTATTGATTATATCGAAGAAGTGGCACAAGTTATTGAATATAAAAAACAAATGATTACAGCTGCTGGCATGTTAGAGCGATTCTTGTTTGATCGTAATATGCACTATACGACTATTGACAGGCTCTCTGGTGGCGAAAGGAGAAGATTGTATTTATGCCGTGTCTTGATGCAGGCACCAAATATTCTTTTCTTGGATGAGCCTACAAATGACCTAGATATCACGACCCTTGATATTTTGGAAGATTACTTGGATGATTTTTCCGGAGCTATTATTACCGTAAGTCATGATCGTTATTTTTTAGATCGTGTCTGCGATAAGGTTTTTGTTCACCAGGATGATCTTACATTTAAACCATATGTAGGTGGATATAGCGATTATGTATTGAAGTCAAAAGAAGAAAAAGAAGTTCACATCAAAGAAAAAAAGGTATATAAACGCCCAAAACAAAATAAACTTACATACATGGAAAAAAAGGAATATGAAGAAATTTCAGCTAAGATGCCTTTATTAGAAGATGAAATAGCTCGTTTAAATGAAGTAATCAACGAAGTGGCAAGCGATTACGAAAAACTAAAAGAAGCAACAGATAAGCGTGATCAAATAGAAGAAGAGTTGGAAATACTCACGATGCGTTGGATGGAATTGGAAGAAAAACAGGAAGGTTTATCTTAGGATGAAACAGAAATTCTTTAAAAAGCCATTGAATGTAGTTTTGATTGCGATCTTTTGCACAGCATTGTGGGGAAGTGCGGCTCCATTCATTAAAACAGGTTATGCATTATTTGACATTGCCTCAAATGATACAGCTTCGATTCTTGTCTTTGCGGGCCTTCGTTTTACCTTGGCTGGTGTTCTTGTGATTGTTGCCGGTTCAAAGATTCAAAATAAGATCTTATTACCAGTTAAAAAAAGCATAAAAGCCATCTTTGTCTTATCGATCTTTCAGACCATGGGACAATATTTCTTTTATTATGTTGGCTTAGCACACACTAGTGGTGTCAATGGAGCTATCATTACTGGAACAGGGGCTTTTATTTCTTTGTTGGTGGCTGCGCTGGTATTTAAATATGAGAGAATGGATTTAAATAAAGTGACAGGATGCATGTTGGGTTTTATGGGAATCGTATTGATGAATATGGATGATTTTGCCAGTCTAAAAGTTTCTTTTTTAGGAGATGGTTTAGTCTTATGCAGTCAGCTATGTAGCTCATTTTCAGCTTCTTTTATCAAAAAATATACGCAGTCTTTTAATGCGGTCATGTTGAGTGGATATCAATTCTTTATGGGTGGCATCTTGTTGACATTGATTGGAATCCTTATGGGAGGAAGCCTTTTGTTGACAAATATTTCTGGAATGATGGTATTGATTTATTTGGCTTTTGTCTCGGCTTGTGCTTATACATTATGGGGAATCTTATTGTCGTATCATCCTGTCAGCAAGATTGGTATCTTTAATTGTTTGATTCCTGTTGTCGGTGTATTATTATCCAGCTTGATCTTACATGAAGAAGCATTCTCAATGAATATCGTGTTCGCATTGATCTTTATCAGTTTTGGAATTTATTTTGTTTCCAAAGAGAAAGATCCATTGACTATGGATGCTTCGTAATATGTTTTTATGAATCGTAGGTTGATAACTTGCGATTTTTATTTTATCTTGAGTATAGAGGTGGATATTATGAAGAAAATTGTAAAAGTAGAACCTTATTATGAACCTAGAATGTGGGGTGGAGGTAAACGTTTGATTGAAGAGTTTCACTATCAAACAGACATAGCTCCTTTAGGAGAAGTTTACAATGTTGTAGCTTTACCGAATCATGCGGATTGTTTTGTTCCTAATATGAATATGACCTTATCAAAGTTATATGAAGAAAAACCAGATTGGTTTGAATGTGAAACTGAGCAATTACCTATTCGAGTAAATATACTTGACCCAATGTATGATTTATCGATTCAGATTCATCCAGACGATGATTTTGCCAAAACATACAATGGAGGTCGAGGAAAACCGGAAGCCTGGGTCATTTTAGATGCACCAGAAGATGGTTATATCGAATTTGGACACCATGCCAAAACTAAGGAAGAGTTTATCTCAATGACGCAAAATAAAGAATGGGATAAGCTTTTAAGATATCTTAAAACACCGATTGACGGTTTTATTGATATTCCGAGTGGAACACTGCATGCGATTGGAAAAGGCGTGTTAACCTACAATATTTCAAGAAATGCGGATCTTACATTACGTTTATACGATTATGATCGCATTGATCCATCCACACACAAAAAAAGACCAATTCAACCAGAAGAAGTATATGAAAATGTAAATATTCCAGATAAAATGATTACATTTCAACAATATCCTTATGCGAATGAATTTGGTTGTAAGGTAACAAGATATTGGGATGAACCGGGCTTATATACTTTGATGCGAATTCAAACGGATACAGAGGGAAAATTTCTGCATGAACGATTTGCCTTTTATACTTGTGTAAAAGGAGAAGGCATGATCAATGATATGCATATTCGTCAAGGCGAAACAATCTTAGTTCCAAATCACATGGGGTGGATTAAAATCAAGGGGAAGCTTGATTTATTCTTAGCCTCTTATCGAAATCAACACATATAAAAAGAAGTAAGATTTTGTGTCTTACTTCAATAATTCGAAGAAACGTGCGACATCTTCAGGATAGTGGGCATCGCTGGCACTGATGATCTCGACGTTTTTTTCTTTTAGGATGTTTCTAAAATCATCGTTTAGACCAATATCCGGATGATGATAGCGATAATGAGCACCTGTATTATCTTCCATCTTTACGTGATGCTTGATCGCAAGATCTGCTAGTTCTTGATAAGTATCATGTAGATCATAACCTGGATCATAGCCATACATTTTTATGACATCAGGATGTCCAATCTGTGTAAAAAGATTTGAACGGATAGCTCCTTTTAAATTCTCATAATATTTCTGATAGATTTCTTTAGGGTCATGTTTGTCCCACAGCAATTGCCTGCTGAAGGCATCCATATCATATAGATATCCATCAACGGAGTGTACACTGCCAACAAGAAAATCGTATGGATACGATGTAAGCAGAGGTTTAAGAAAATCCTCATAGCCAGGCATATAACACACTTCTAGACCAAAGCTAACCTGAATAGGAAATTCTTCTTGTCTGATTTCTTCAATCAGGGCATAATACTCTTTGATTGAATTTTTTTGTTTTTTCTCAAACCATTCTCGCTGCACATCAATCTTACAGATTTCTTCATACATATCTTTGAATTCATAAAAACGATGCGTGTGATCAAGAATCTGAATGTGTTTTAGACCTTTATTTATCGCAGCTTGAATAAATGTATAAACCGTATCTTTAGATAGATCACCATTTTCTAGATGGGTATGGCCATCGATATAATGTTTATTCTCCGGCATATGTCGTAACTCGTGTGACACCATCGATCTGTCGAATCTTATTGATGATGGCATCGCTGGCCTCATGGTCTAAATCTAACATTGTATAGGCAATATCTTTTCTTGATTTGTTTAATAAGTTTTCGATATTGACGTTTTCTGTAGAGAGCGTATCGGTGATCTTAGTTAACATCTTAGGAATGTTTTTATGAATAACGCAAATTCTAAATTTATGGTTAAAATCCATAATTGCTTCTGGCATATTGACAGAGTTTTTGATATTTCCATATTGTAAGAAATGGATTGTTTCTTTGGCAGCCATTACAGCACAGTTATCTTCACTTTCACTGGTTGAAGCTCCTAAATGAGGGATAGGAATGACATGTGGATGTCCAGCTAATTTTGGTGTAGGAAAGTCAGTGATGTAGCAGGCAACTTTACCAGAATCCAAAGCTTCTAACATATCGTCTTCATTGATCAATCCACCACGAGCAAAATTTAAGATCTTGACTCCGTTTTTCATCATATCTAGAGCCTCTTTGTTGATGATACCTTTGGTTTGATCATTTTGGGGAATATGCAAAGTGATAAAATCACACTTTTTATAAATATCTTCTATAGCTTTTTCGTGTTTAACATAACGTGATAAATTCCAGGCTGCATCAACAGACATATACGGATCATATCCGTGTACATCCATATCAAAACGCAAAGCTAAATTGGCTACTTGAATACCAATGGCTCCACAACCAATTACGCCAAGTGATTTTTTGGCTAGTTCATTGCCGGCATATTGTTTCTTTTGTTTTTCCATGTCTTTGGCCAAGTTTTCATTGTTGGTTTGGCTTTTGGCCCATTCAATACCATGATAGATGTCGCGGCTGGCCATCAACATACCTGCGAAAACAAGTTCCTTGACTGCGTTTGAATTTGCTCCTGGTGTGTTAAAAACAACGATTCCTTTTTTCGTGCATGTGTCGATATCAATATTATTGACACCAGCACCGGCACGGGCAATTGATTTTAAATTAGGGTTATAATCGATATCAAATAGGTTTGCACTTCTTACTAGGATCGCATCTTCATTTTCCATGTCTTCGCTTACATCATATCGTTCATCGAATGCATTGATTCCTATGGGTGCGATATTGTTATAGAGTTTGATCTTATACATATTAATTCTCTCCTATATTTTCTTCTTCAAATTTTCTCATGAATTTGATCAATGCTTCAACACCTTCGATAGGCATTGCGTTATAAAGGCTGGCACGCATACCACCAACACTTCTATGTCCTTTTAGATTGACCAAACCAGCTTCTGTGGCTTCTTTGACAAATTTTTTGTCAAGTTCTGGATCTCCAGTTACAAATGGGATATTTGTATAAGAACGATCCTCTTTGTTGACTGGATTAGAATATAGTTTAGAACTATCGATATAGTCATATAACATCTTGGCACGTTTATGTGTGATCTTTTCCATCTCTTCTAGACCACCAATTTGTTCCTCGATCCATTCTAAGACCAATCCAACGATATAGATGGTATATGTTGGAGGCGTGTTATACATTGAATCGTTATCCGCATATGTTTTGTAGTTTAACATATCTGGAATTTGATCATTTTCCTGCAACAAAGCTTTCTTGATGATGACAACAGTAACACCGGCAGGTCCCATATTCTTTTGAGCCCCCGCAAAGATCAAATCGTATTTTGATACATCGGTTGGTTCACTTAAGATGCAACTTGATAAATCCGCAACTAATAATTTTCCATCATGAACTGGCAGTTCTTTATATTTAGTTCCATAAATCGTGTTGTTTTCGCAGATATATAAGTAATCTGAATCTGGGGTTAGATCTTCTTTTGTGATCTTAGGAATATAGGTGAAGTTATCATCCTGGCTAGAGGCAATGACATTTACTTTGCCAAGTTTCTTTTGTTGAGCGATAGCTTTCTTTGTCCATTGCCCAGTATTGATGATATCTGCACTATGTTTTAAAAGGTTGATAGCCGTCATGATAAACTGCATAGAACCTCCACCTTGAATAAAGAGGATTTCATAATCTTCAGGGATGTTCATCAGTCTTCTTAAACGGTCTTTACATGTATGTAATATATCTTCAAATGCTTTGGAGCGATGGGACATTTCCATAACACTCATGCCACTTCCGTGAGCATCCAGCATTTCTTCACTTGCTTTTTTTAATACCCATTCAGGTAGGCAGGCAGGGCCTGCGCTAAAGTTATAAACTCTACTCATCTTGTTACCTGGTGGTTGCTTGCTTCAGCCACCTTATCCTTTCTGATAATACACATGATTATACTCTTGTTTTACGAGAATTCAAGAAAAATGTTCATAATATATAATCAAATGTACATAAAATAAGCACAAAAATATTTTATAACGAATTAACTTTTATTATGATATACTGTTTGTGGTGATTGTATGAATGAGCAAATGTATATTGATTTACTGGAAAAAGAACTGGTTCCTGCTATGGGATGTACCGAACCTATTGCGATAGCTTTTGCGTGTGCAAAGGCTAAAGAAATTTTAAATGACGAAGTGGTACAGGTAGATATTTTTGCCAGTGGAAGTATTATAAAGAATGTTAAAAGTGTCACGGTGCCTAATACTGAAGGAAAAAAAGGTATTCAAAGTGCGGCTGCGATTGGTATCGTTGCCGGTAATCCAGATCTAAGTTTAGAGGTCTTATCCAAAGTTGATAAGGAACAAATCAAGATCATGAATGAATTTATGGAACAAGTTCCTATCAAAGTGCATCATTTAAAGACTCACTGTACTTTGGATATCGTTGTAAAACTTGCATCAAAAGAACATAATTGTGTGCTGCGCATTCAAGATGAACATGATAACATTGTGTATGTAGAAAAAGACGAGCAGGTCGTGTTTGATAAAAGCACAAGTGCTGATAATAAAGATCTATTAGATCAAATTGAATTTTCGATGCAGGATATCTTTGATTTTACGAACATTGTTGATTTAGAGAAAGTTAAGCCATGCTTAGATCGACAGATCGAATATAACATGAAGATTGCTACAGAAGGTTTGAATCATAGCTATGGAGCGAATATAGGATCCATTCTTTTATCACAGAATCCTGACTCTATATCCAATATGGCTAAGGCTTATGCAGCTGCAGGTTCAGATGCAAGAATGAGTGGTTGTGAACTTCCTGTCATCATTAACAGCGGAAGTGGAAATCAGGGTATGACGGTTTCATTACCGGTTGTTATTTATGCTAGAGAACTTAAGAAATCAAAGGACCTTTTGTACAGGGCCTTATTGATTTCAAATCTGGTAGCTCTATATCAGAAGAAGTATATAGGCAGACTTTCTGCTTTTTGTGGGGCTGTAAGTGCCGGTGCTGCAGCTGGAGCGGGAATTGCTTATTTACTGGATCAAAGTTTAGATACGATTTGTCATACGATCGTAAATGCTTTGGCAATTACTTCTGGTTTACTTTGTGATGGAGCTAAACCAAGCTGTGCAGCTAAGATTGCAGCAAGCGTGGATGCTGGAATCATGGGATGCATGATGTATAAGGAAAATGGTTCTCAATTTTATCGAGGAGAAGGAATCGTTGCTAAGAATACAGATGAGACAATTCGTGGTGTTGGACATATTGCCAAAGATGGTATGAAGGAAACCAATGAGGAAATCATTAAATTGATGATCAGTGATCTAGATGGAAACAAATAAGTTTCCGTCTTTTTTTCAATCTCTTATAAATGGTATAATCATTTAAAGATGGGCTTGATTCGCTCTGGATTGATCAATGTTTCAGTCGATGAAGATGAAAAGATAACACTCTATCTATTGCCAATTCTTAAAGAAATAATTAAAACAGCTATTGAAAATCATCAGAATTTAATTGTTGAAGGGGCCTATATACCTTTTGATTTTGAAGAAAGTTTTAGTGAAGAATACAAAAAAGAAATTGATTATGTTTGTCTTGTCATGGCCAAAGAATATATCCAAGATTATTTTAATGACATTAAAATCTATGCCGATGTGATTGAAAAAAGATTGGATGATTCTTATTGTACGTATGATAATTTGATCAAAGAGAATGAATATAATAAACGTATGTGTTCTCGTTATGGACATAAGATCGTTTTGATCGATAAAGATTATGATATTGATGCGATTATAAATTGTCACTTTTCAAAGATCAGGTGTAATAGAATATAGAAGGTGTGTTGAATCAAAGGTCTGCATGACTAACATCCTAAAAAAGAGCATTTTATGGTATAATGTTCGAAGTTAAAAAGGAGAGTTTATGATAGCTTTTGTATCAGGAATCGTTCGTTTGATTCGAACGGATTCAGTTGTATTGGATGTCCATGGCGTTGGTTATGAGGTTTTTATCAGCAATGCCTTAACACAAAAAATAGGTGACGAATTATTTTTATATACATATCAACATGTTCGTGAAGATGCCATGCTCCTATATGGCTTTATCAAACAAGAAGATTATGAAGTTTTTATGCGCTTGATCAATGTAAAAGGAATTGGACCAAAAACTGCACAGACTATGTTGGCTGTGTGTCCTGGTTCTAAGATGATACAGGCAATTGAAGAAGATGACGTAAAATTATTAAAGTCTTTACCGGGAATTGGAGCGAAAACGGCTTCTCAGATCGTGTTGGATCTAAAAGGGAAGTTTGTCAGTGTTGAGACTAAAGAAGAAACGATTTCGAATCCAGTATGGAAAGAAACGCAGGAAGCTTTAGTTGCCCTTGGATATAAGGTGAATCAATTAACTGGTGTTAGAAAAGAACTCGCAAATAAAACAGATTTAAATGTAAATGAAATGTTGAGAATGGCCTTGGCAATCCTGGCTAAAAGAAATGGGGTATAAACTTGGAGAATAATCGTACAGTAGATGCACACTTGCAGGAAAATGACAGTATCGAAACTACATTAAGACCAGCTTCTTTGGATGAATATATTGGACAAAAGGATCTTAAGGAAAACCTTAAGGTATTTATTAATGCAGCCAAACAAAGAAACGAAGCTTTGGATCATGTTTTATTATATGGTCCTCCAGGTTTAGGGAAAACGACCTTGGCTTATATCCTTGCCAATGAGATGCATGGAAATTTAAAAACGACCAGTGGCCCTTCGATAGAAAAAAGCGGCGATCTTGCAGCCATCCTTTCCACACTGGAACCAGGAGATGTCTTGTTTATTGATGAGATCCATCGTTTAGCTAAACAAGTTGAAGAAGTATTGTATCCAGCCATGGAAGATTATTGTCTTGATATCATTGTTGGAAAAGACAGTGCAACCACACATAATATTCGCTTGAGCCTTCCACCTTTTACGCTTGTAGGAGCCACAACAAGGGCAGGAGATTTGAGTGCGCCATTACGCGATCGTTTTGGAATCGTGAATCAATTGGAATACTACGATCTGGATGAATTGTCACAAATTGTGGCACGAACGAGTCGTGTCATGAATACAAAGATCGAAGAAAGGGCAATCAAGGAAATTGCTCTTCGTTCACGCGGGACTCCTCGTATTGCCAATCGATTATTTAGGCGTGTACGGGATTTTGCCCAGGTCTACAATAATGGCATTATTTCATTGGAAATTGCTCAGGATGCATTGGATAAGCTAAAAGTGGATCATTTGGGATTGGATAATGTTGATCATAAATATTTGCGTGGTATCATCGAACGTTTTAAAGGTGGTCCAGTGGGACTAGAAGCAATTGCTTCCAGCATTGGTGAAGAACCTATGACGTTGGAAGATGTTTATGAGCCTTATTTATTACAGATTGGTTTTATTAATCGAACGCCTCGTGGTCGAGTTGTTACTCCTAAGGCGTATGAACATCTAAAAATTGAATATCAACCGGATTTATTTTAAACAGGAAAAAGAGAATGACTCTACGTTCATTCTTTTTTTATTGGTCATATTGTTTGATTCATACTATGATTTCTTTTATGATGAACTTAGAGAAAAGAGTGATAGAAGTGAAATTAAAAGAAGGACAAAAAGTCTATTATTTGATTGGTGGTTTTGTTGAAAGTGGACATGTAATTGATTTAGAAAAGAAACCATATGGGTATATATTCCGTTTAGATTCATATGGTGGTTGTGAAGGGCAATATACTATTGATGAATCGCAAATAGGGATTTCGGTATTTTTAACTGAAGAAGAGGCTAAAAGCCATATGCATGAACAAAATCGCGGTTTTCCCGCTTATTGTTAGAAAGGAACGTATATCGTTCTTTTTTTTGTGATCATGTCAAAGAGCTCTTCTTTTTGGATGAGTGGACAAATCCTTTTTATTTGATTTATAATTTACGCATGGAAAATTTATCAATGTTAGCACAAAAAGTGCTTTCTATGTTAGAGAAAGATCAAACAAAATGGGCAGAATGGACGCAATTAAAAGACTTATATCCAGTCAGTGAAAGTGATGCCGTGAAAGGATTCGTTGATATTATTAAGCAGGCAAAAAAAGATCAGGATAAGGTCATCGTTGCCGGAGACTATGATTGTGATGGGATCATGGCAACAACGATCATGGTTAGAGGTCTAAGAAAATTTGGTATCGAATGTGGTTTCTATATTCCAAATCGAATTCGCGAAGGATATGGATTAAACGTTGATACAGTAAGATTAGCTCATCAAAGAGGTTATAAGATTATTGTGACCGTTGATAATGGTGTAAAAGCATCAAAAGCTTTATCTTTGGCCAAAGAATTAGGTATGAAAGTCATTGTCACAGATCATCATACGATTGAAGAAGATGTGGATTGTGAACTTCTAGTGCATCCAACTGTGATGGAAGAGCAGTTTCATACACTTTGTGGTGCGGGGGTTGCCTATGAATGCATACGAGCTTTAAGGACCGATACAGAATATGAGCTGGAATTAGCTTGTGTTGCCTCCATAGGAGATGTAATGCAGGTAACCAATCAAACAAGGGCAATTATCCAAAATGGATTAAAGGTATTAAATAGAGAAAAGGAAAATCATCTTTTTGCTTTTGCCAGTGATCGAATCTTAAATGAAACCAGCGTTGGTTTTCAAATTGTTCCTAAGTTAAACGCGGTAGGAAGATTAAGCAATTTAGGCAATGTAAATAATGTCGTTCGTTATTTTTTAAGCGAGGATATCAAGGAAATAACTTCCATGCAGGCACAGATCAATCATATCAATGATCTAAGAAAAAAGATGAGTGAACAGATGTGTAAAGACGCTTTAAAAAAATGTCATACATCGCAACCAATCCTTTTTGTCAATGACGCCAGTTTCCATGAAGGGATCATCGGTTTAGTTGCCGGTTCTTTATCTTCATCATATCAAAAACCTGTGATTGTCATGACCAATAACGAACAAGGATTCAAAGCTAGTATGCGGGCACCTGATGGATTTGACTGTATGGAATTCTTAAAAGATTTTAGTGGTTTTCAAGAGATTGGAGGCCATAAACAGGCAGCCGGGTTCTCAATTGATTTACAAGATCTGGATGAATTTGTGAAATATATTCGTCAAAAGATCCAAGTATATTCTTGGCAGGCTAAACCTCTTGATACGCTGTTAGTCAATGAGGAAGATATCAGTATTGCATCAATCGAAAGCTTAGATGTCATGCGTCCTTTTGGACCAGGTTTTGTATGCCCGTTATTTGAATTGAATGATGTACAGATCAAATCGGTATTCGATATTCAAAATGGAAAGCACCGTAAATTTACCCTTCAAAGTGGTTTACAGTGCATGAATTTTAATCAAAGTGACTTGGATCGTGATAAAAGTGTGATTTCAATTGCGGGATTCATTGGAAATGTGCAAATAAATCAATATAGAGGAAAAAAACAAGCAACATTTATTATTGAGAAGATCAAATATAAGTAAAATACGATTGTTTGATTGATGGAGTTAGTGTAGAATGAAAACAATGAAGAGGTATAACACATGGATTTAAAAAAATATATTGCCAGTATTCCTGGCTTTCCTAAAGAAGGAATCATCTTTCGCGATGTAACACCAATCCTGGAAACTCCTGAGGCGATGCATTATGTAGTAGATGCATTTACAGAGTTTGCCAAGCAAACTGGAGCGGATTTGATCTTAGGACCAGAGGCTCGTGGTTTCTTGTTTGGGGTGCCAGTTGCCTTAGAAGCTAATTTACCATTTGCTCCGGTTCGTAAACCCGGAAAACTACCACGAGAAACGGTAGAAGAAACATATGAACTGGAATATGGAACTGATAAATTGTGTATTCATGCGGATGTTATAAAGCCAGGTCAAAAAGTTGTGATCATCGATGATCTATTAGCAACAGGTGGTACAGCTGAAGCAATCGTTCGAATGGTTAAAAAACTTGGTGGTGAAGTGGTTGGTTTAGGCTTTATCATTGAGTTGGATGATTTAAAAGGGGTCGATAAATTTGGCGGTATTCCTGTTTGTGTATTAACACATTTTGAAGGAGAATAAAATCGTAAAAGAAAGGGGTGCGAGGAATGAGTCAAAAGAAACAAGTAACATTTGAAGAATGTATGCAAAATATTCAGACGTATATCAAACGTCCTGAAAATATAGAACTGATTCAGCGTGCCTATGATTTTGCCTATAAACATCATGAGGGGCAGTTTCGTAAAAGTGGAGAACCATATGTTGTCCATGTTATCCAGGTTGCCAATACATTGGCGTTATTACATTGTGGACCAAAAACTATTGCGGCAGGCTTGCTGCATGACACAGTGGAAGATTGTGAAGGCGTGACCGATGAAGTCATTACTCAGGAATTTGGAGAAGAGATTTGTACTCTGGTCGATGCGGTGACAAAGATTGGGAATATTCAGTTTAAGGATGAAAAAGAATATCTTGCCAGCAACCATCGTAAACTTTTTATTGCGATGGCAAAAGATATTCGTGTTATCTTGATCAAATTAGCCGATCGTCTTCATAATATGCGTACTCTGCAGTATATGCGGGAGGAAAAGCAAAAGAAAATTGCCAAAGAAACACTATCTGTATATGCGCCAATTGCGCATCGTTTAGGTATCAGTGAAATCAAAAATGAATTAGAAGATCTATCATTTAAATATATAGAGCCTAAAAAATATGAAGAGATTAAAAATCTTGTTAAACAAAGAGAAAGTGATCGCATTGAGCAGGTCAATATGATGATCAATGATATTAAGATCATCCTGGATAATTTCAATATCCCATACCGTATTTTTGGCCGATCCAAACATTTCTATTCAATTTATAAAAAAATGGTGACAAAGCATAAGCGGTTTGAAGAGATCCTTGATTTGCTGGCGATTCGCATTGTTACAGATTCTGTTGTTCATTGTTATGAAATACTAGGTTATATCCATGCAACATATCGTCCAATACCTGGACGTTTTAAAGATTATATTGCGATGCCAAAAGCGAATATGTATCAATCATTGCATACGACGATAGTAGAACCAGAATCAGGTCACATTTTTGAAATTCAAATTCGTACAGAAGATATGGATGCAATCGCCGAACGAGGTGTTGCAGCTCATTGGAAATATAAAGAAAAACCTAATTCTGTACCGGAAATTGAACAAAAAGAAATCGAAGACAAATTGTCCTGGTTTAGAGATTTCTCAATGATGACCGATGAAGAAAGCGAAGATCCGCTAGAATACATGAATGTATTACAAAAGGATATCTTTGAAGCCAATGTCTATTGCTTGACTCCTCGAGGCAAGGTAATAGCCTTGCCAAGTGGATCGACTCCAATTGATTTCGCCTATAGGATCCATACAGAAGTAGGACATAAGACGGTGGGAGCTACGGTCAACGGAGCTATCGTGCCGTTAAATACACCATTAAAGACAGGAGATGTTGTGGATATTTTAACGAACAATAATTCTCCTGGACCTAGTAAAGACTGGATCAAGATCGTTAAAAGTGGTCATGCCCGCAATAAGATTCGTGCCTTTTTACAAAAACAGGAAACGGCAAATTCTAAAGAGTATATCAAAAAGGGTGAACAAATGTTGCAGGATGAATTTAAACGTTTGAAACTGGATGAGAATTTATTACAGCCAAAACGTGTTGAAGCAATTTTGCCAACGCTGTCCTTTAAGAATTTAGATGATCTCTATATTGGTATTGCCAATAAACGTGTATCTTTGCAGGCAGTTGTTGATCGTCTTGCCAAAAATCGTCAAACAACTATTGATGATGAAGAAATCATGAAGATATATAATTCTCATGCCAATGCTCATCCATCTAAAAAAACGGGTTGTGGTGTCATTGTTCCAGGTATTGATACGATTCAGGTATCTTTAGCTAACTGTTGTAATCCAATCCCTGGCGATCCAATTCTAGGATATATAACTAAAGGACAGGGAGTTAAGGTACATCGTGCAGACTGCCCAAATATTATAAATGAAAAGAAACGTTTGATTCCGGTTATATGGGATGAAAATCTAGAGGAAAAGCAATATGATGTACAGCTTGTTATCTATAGTGATGATCGAAACTATTTGTTAAGTGATATTGTTACGACTTTGCAGCAATCGAATGCTCATTTGAAACATGTTGATTCTTCAGCGGATGATAATGGGATTACCGCAACAACAAAACTTACGATCACTGTCAAAGATGCTGATCATCTTCAAGTAATTATGGCTAATCTAAAAAAGGTTAGAAGCGTTAATGAAGTTATTAGAACAATACAATAAAGAAGACAGGAAACTAATATTTTCCTGCCTTTTTTAATAATTCGATCTTGATGTAGATATATCGAGAGGCGATTTCTCGAATAATATGTCGGAGTTTGTGATCAGGATAAGTATATGCAGAGTAATTTGAATAGAACTCTTTAGCTATGGCACAGGATCTTTTGGCATGTAATGAGCCTGTTAGAATCAAGATAGGAACGTCTTGAGTAATTCTAGACGAATTTTTAAAATTTTCATATGTGTTTCTAGCCTGTGTTTCACAGATGATTGGCATAGAGCATTTTTGTTGGATGAACTTTGCCATTTCTTTGGATTCTGTATATTGGTTCTTAACGGCTCCTCCGGAAATAACCAAAGTATCAAATAGATTTTTTTGATAGGCTTCTATTGCAAGTTCGCATCGTTTGATCTGACTTGTAGCCATACTTCCATCATCATGACTAGGACAGCCTAATAAAAGTGCATAGGGATATTTTTGCTTTTTTAAAGATGGAATAGGAGGCAGGAAATAATAGTAAATGCCAATCAAGATGCAAATGAGTATGACCAAAAAAAGACTAACCAGCATAACGAATGATCTCACTTTCTTTTAATGGAGTCGTTAATACGGAATTATACAGCGCTTTAGATTTGATTTCGATTTCTTTTAAAAAGTCTGGAAGATCACCAAATCGAGTGTAAATTGGCTGGTCTTTATTTTGTTTTAAGAGCTGTTGCCCTTTTTCGTTAAAACCTAAAACTTTTACACCATAAAAGCTGGCATTTGTTTGCATCTTTTCTTTTGATATCTGTAATAGTATGAATAGACAAGTGCGCTGGATTCTGGCACGGGTATATGTTTTGGAAATAGATGCATTTAAAAAAATTTGCCAATCATCATATTTTCGTGCATTTTCTTTTAATCGGAATTCTATGCCCTCATTTACCATAAATAAGGAGGATAAATAAGAAGCCGGTGTCATTAAAAGAAAGGTTTTAAGATACGGATAATATGACTGCCAGTTCTGCTCTTTTAAAAAGTACTGGTCATTGAACTGCTTTTTACCGGCAAAATAATCGGCACGTGTTTTTGTAGCACTGATAAAGTCATTGTTTCTTTGTATACAGACCGGTTCAATATCATGATCTTGACAAAAGCGAATATATTGAATGCCCAAAATATCATTGGATCCTAGACTATCTAATGCTCTTGAAGTATTTAGACTTTGAGAGAGTGTAGGGTCGATCGTAATTGAACTTAATTCGTTTGTGTATTTTTTTAAATACTCGATATCATTTGTTTCAGATCCAAAACAAATCGTATCAACATTTAAACAAGAGAGCGATTGTATGGCATATTTCGCAAAGTAATCGGCACTCTGTGAAGCATAACAGGCAGGTAATTCTAAAACGAGATCGACACCATTTTGTAAGGCTAATTTTGTTTTATCTTGTCTGGAAATAAGGCTGGGAAGACCTCTTTGAGAATAGAAGCCAGAACAGATTGCTACCAAAACATCACCGTATTGTTTGGCTTTTTGTATATGATAAATATGTCCTTGATGAAAAGGATTGTATTCTGTAATAATTCCTACTGTTTTCATGGGTATATAGTATCATATTTTCTTAGAAGAAAAAAACTTCACCAGTTAAGGAAGAGATTCATTATTTATTTTCAAATAAATTGTCAGTATAATATCTCAGGATAGGAGAAGAAAATGAATTTTTACAGTGTTTTAGTTTGGGTAGGAGCAGGTATAGTAGTGTTGATTTCTTTAGTCATGATGATAACCGGAAGACCTATTTGGATGAATGAGAAAAAATATACGTATGATTCTTTAGAGAGTTTTTCTCGTGTTGGTGGAGCTATGGGAGTTGTTATCGGAATCAGTGCCGGGATCGTTTTATATAATCTTGCCCAGTCTACAGTCAATACCATGTCAATGGTATCTCTAGTCGTGCTATGTATAACTTATGTATCTTATTATGTATGTAAGAAGAAAATGTTGATCCTTAAGGGGACAAAATTAAAGAAAAAGAAAAAATAAGATAGATTAAGTATTTTTTCTATACTGAAAACAAAGGGAGATAGAGGTACATATTGTTGACTCTGACATAATTCAACTTTACGCTTATATTGGAGGAAAACAGTACTTTCCAGATATTGAAAAGCGGCCAATCATAAAGACTGATCGCTTTGTATAATACTGGATATGAAATTGTTAAATTAGGATTTTCAAACCATCTTACTCATTATTAAAGCAATAATTAAAGCAATTATTGCAAATCCAACTATGGTTCCCAGCCATTTAACTATTTTCATTTTTGTAGGAATATAAGGTTTTAATTCTTCTGTATTGGGTATATCCCACGCTTTTGTATGTTCTACCCAATACCAGTCAACAAAAAATCTATCAAATAGTCCCATTATATACATTATTAATAAACTTTGAATAAAAATATCTCCAAACTCTCTTGCACCATTTATATAGCAAACCATCAATGGCACAAGAATAAAACAAGGCAAGTATAAAACTATAATTGATATAATGGTTTGTTTCTTTATTTCTTTTTGAGTAGTATATCCTAATTTTATTGCTTTTTCTTGAACATTCTTTTCGTAAAACACAGTAAATTTTTCAGGACCATTTGCTATACCAATAACACAAAACATTAAAAGTATAAAACATAATACTATACCTTCCATTAGAATTAACATTAAAATCAACTCACTTTCAAATTCCAATTTATTGGACATAATCATTTACTATTCTCTTATTCTCAAATGATAACAGGACACTAAATATTATTTCTATCAGTATCATCATTATTGCAAGAGTATAATTAGCAAAATTTAAACCAACTATCAAAGATAATATTGGAATAATTATTGACAATACCATATATGTTTTTGAATTATATAACCAACTGTATGGCAATAAATGTGCTCCGAATATCATAGCAATAACCATTAGCATTTTATCTGGCAATGTAGGATAAATCCACATTGCTATTAAAAGGTATATCATTTGATTTGCAGAAAATAGTATTCCTAAGTAGTTTAATGGATTACTTTTATCTTGAAATTGTATTTTTAATATTTTAGAAATTAAAAAAGCTATAGGTAATAATGGTGCAGTGCAACAAAATGTTAATAGATTTTTTGTTAATATAGGTAAATCTGTTAATTGTACGATTAAAACCATAATCCATATTACTACTGATGCAATGATAAAATGAATACCTTTCTTTTGCTTTTGGGCACAATCTTTTTTTAAATCTTTCAAGTTCATTTTTTATCTCTCCTCAATAAATTAGGATTTATTTTACAACTTGATTTCATATCCAATTTCACGTAAAACATATCCATCGTCAAACACTTCATCATAAACTCCATTAACTTTTGTGAAACCATTTTTTTGATACAATCGAATAGCTGGTTTATTTATATCTACTACAAATAATCGTAAATATTCAGCACCAATTGATTTAGAAATTTCTTTTGCTTTATTGAGCATTTGCTGACCAATTCCTTTTTTAGAATACTCAACATTAACACCCAATCGGTCAATATACATTGCTTTAGCAGATTTTTCACTCCATTCAACATAAGCTTCTCCTGCATTGTTATCACATAAAGCAAAAGCAGATATGATTTCTTCATCATCTGCAATAACATAAAGACGCTTGTTATTTATGTCATCTTCAAAGAACTCGCAAGGATAAATATCGTCCCAAATTTGAATGTTATTTTTATTCATATTTTTTATGATTTCTTTATAAATTATTTTCAGTTGTTTCAAATCTTCTATTCTTGCTAGTCTAAATTCCATCTTATCATCTCCAAAAATTCGATGTTGTTCATTATAATTACACTTCTAAATTGTAATTTGTATTACTTTGAACTTTTCTTTTTTATTTTAGCAATGAACAAGACAAATGATAAAATTAACCAAGCAACAAATCCTACTTTAAATCCTACAAGCCAAGTATTTTCATAACTTAATTTAAATAGTATATCTAAAATTTTCATTGTTGTTGTTGCACATAATAACATCACAACTAAAAATAAGATTTCTAAAATTATAAACTTTATTTTTTTCATAATAGCATACACCTCTACAAATTCCAATTTGCCGAAATATATTTCTAACTTTCCCTATTTTACAGGCTTTCCAGCCTGTGCATTAGCGAAACGATATGTATTTTCCCTTATTTTTGCCCTTATGAGATAATCGTAAGGGAAATAAGGGAAAGTTTTATTTAGTCATTGCCTGCCACTTTATCAAGTAACCTTGCAGATTCCCGCTTGGCTTTTCTTGTAGAGTGTGCATAGACATTCATGGTGGTACTGACATCTGAGTGCCCTAACAGTTCCTGCACATCCTTTGGTGCTGCTCCATTTGCCAGAAGGTTGCTTGTGTAGGTGTGTCGCAACTGGTGAAAATGAAATCCTTCAAATCCATCCAGTTTCTGAGCAATCTTCCTGCAAACAATTCCTAACGTGCTTGGCAGTTCCAAACTTCCATCCGGTCTTAAGCAGACAAAGGATATTTCCTTATAATCTTCTGGAACATTCTCTGTTCCGTCCAGATGATAGAACTCATAGTAAACTCTGTTTTTGTCTTTTACTTCTCTGTAGTAGTTTTTATGGTAAAGTTCTCCGTACTGCATTCGGTTTTTAAGTTGTTCCTTTCGGGCATTGCGAAGAATCTCTGCCAGTGTATCTCCAAAATCAACAATCCTTACCTTTTTTCGTTTGGT
>NZ_JAQLXG010000018.1:0-20723 GCF_028321995.1 Faecalitalea cylindroides | reverse complement strand
ATCAAGTGGACTTCGTCACCGTAATACATGGACTTATTTTGCCGTATTGAGTGGACTTCTCACTCCGTAATAATCAATTAAATGTTATCTTTATTTAATTATACAGTATCGTTTCACTAAAGTGAATAAATACCACATTCGTTTATATATAATTCGTTATTTGGGCACATCAGATATGAAAGTTGGTTACCCATTTATAATGTTTCTGTATTTTACTTGCGAGATTTGAAGTTTTGACTATAATGTAAAATATGAATGAAGATAAAGTAATTGAACAGATCGCTAGACCGATCATTGAACAGTTAAAAAAGTTGGATAATTCTGAAATCCAGAAAAAATGGAATCAGATTCCAAAGATTCATTTTGTGCGTGATGATGGAATGGAAGGCCCTTTAGTTATTGATGGTGTTGAAATCAATGATGAATTCATTGAAAAATTGGAGGCTTATGTACAAGAAGAATTGGAAATGTTAGAAAAACCAACAATTTTACATTAGTGCTTGCATTTTTGTAAATTATGTTGTATTATAAATAAGCTTTCAGGAAAACGCGGGTGTGGCGAAATTGGCAGACGCACCAGACTTAGGATCTGGCGCCTTCGGCGTGGGGGTTCGAGTCCCTTCACCCGCACCACTTGAAAATCGGAGCAGCAATCGCTGTTCTTTTTTTTATAGGTATTAATATGTTGAATATAGAAGATGTAAAAAATAAACAAAAGCGGAAGAATCAAATCCTATTTGATCGTAACTCAACCTGTCTACAACCTTTATTAGAAGAGATACGAAAGTATCCGCATAAGACTTTGACATTATGGGCTCTAACATGTGCGCAAGTTCCGGCAAATGAATTAAATCAACTTTTAACAAATGATGACCGAGTTAAGATTGCACTCGATTTATGTACAAAATGGATGCAAGGTCATGTTAAGATGCCGCAGGCAAAAAAAGCTTTGTTATCCGTTCATGCGATTGCCAAAGAAACAGATGATGCATATATCAAAGCTTTGGCACATGCGATTGGACAAGCTTGTGGATCGGTTCATGTAGAAACACATGCGTTTGGACTTGTGATGTATGAAATGACTTCGATTGTCATTAAATATGGCATCGATGATTGTCTTCCTTATTTAGAAGAAAAACTGGAATACTATCAGAAAATGTTAGTTGAATGCGATTATAGAATTAAATATGAAGAATTAGAATGGAGTCTTTTTTAAAAGTGGATCATCCTAAAAATAAAGAACAATTATTGTTTGAGAAGACAAAAAAGAACTAATGACCCTATTATCTTTTTTCTTTTATCAAAAATATCCGAAATATAGTATAATAAGGGCACAAAAGGTTGCAAACGAAAGCCAAACATGCTAAAATACTCGAGAAAGAAATGGAAAGATAGAAGCACCCCTTCTCACCTGATGTCCAAAGGACATGGGTTCACAGCCAATTCAATTATGAATTTGTGAAATTAATGGGTGCCTTTGTGTGCCCATTTTCTTTGTTTAGAAAAAGGTAGGTGTCGAATATCAATAACAGAAAAGTTGCCCCAAACAATGTCAATGATGATTTGTTTAATGAGAAGATTCCATTTAAAGAAGTGTTAGTCATTGATGTAGATGGAACTCAGTTGGGCGTTATGTCAAAAAAAGAAGCATTGGACATTGCATACAAACAAAATTTAGATTTGTTATGTGTTGCACCGAAAGCTCGTCCAGCCGTATGTAAGGTCTTAGATTATGGCCGTTATCACTTTGAACAGCAGAAGAAAGCCAAGGAAGCTAAACGTAAACAGCATGTTGTTGAAGTTAAGTCTTTACGCTTATCACCAATCATTGATACGCATGATTTTGAAACAAAATTACGTCATGCGACAAAATGGATCGAGGCAGGAATGAAGGTAAAAGTTGATATGCGATTCCGAGGTCGTTTGATCACTCGAGTTGAGGTTGGAAAGAAGATCATGAATGACTTCTTGGAAGCTATGAGCGAAATTGCAGTAGTTGAGAAAAAGCCTCAGCTGGAAGGAAATACGATGTCAACAGTGTTGGCACCAAAGAAGAAATAACAAAGGAGGATAAGAATATGCCTAAAATGAAGAGCCACAGAGGATTAGCAAAACGTGTTAAAAAAACAGGAAGTGGAAAATTAAAGAGATCTCATGCTTATACATCTCACCGTTTCCACGGAAAAACTAAAAAGCAAAGACGTCATTTAGCAAAACCAGCAACTGTACATGCTACTGACTACAAACGTATCAAGGATATGTTAGTGAAATAAGGGAGGATTAAACAATGGCAAGAGTAAAAGGTGGAACTGTTTCACGCGCTCGTAGAAAACGCGTATTGAAATTAGCCAAAGGATATTTTGGTTCAAAACACACATTATATAAAACTGCAAATGAGCAGGTAATGCATTCTTTCAAATATGCATACAATGATCGTCGTAAATTAAAAGGGAATATGCGTAAGATCTGGATTGCTCGTATCAATGCAGCTGCACGTATGAACGATTTATCTTATTCACGTTTAATGCATGGACTTAAATTAGCTAACATTTCTATCAACCGTAAAATGTTAAGTGAAATGGCTATCCATGATGCTGAAAGCTTCACTAAATTATGTGATGAAGCAAAAGCTGCTTTAAACGCTTAATTGTTGTTCAATTGAGATGGAGAAATCCATCTCTTTTTTTTGTTTTGTAAGTTAGTTTTAACAAACTTTATGTTGACATCTATTACTTGTTAGAGTAAACTAACTAGTGTTAGATAAGGCTAACAGGAGGTAACTATGATGCCATTAACATTTGCCGATACGAATCATGAATATGTGATTCAACGAATTACAGGTCAGGATAAAGTTAGGGTGCATTTGAAAAATCTTGGCTTTGTTGAAAATGAAACAGTTTCTGTAATTCAAAGTATTCAAGGAAACCTGATCGTCGAAATTAAAGGTGTTCGAATAGCCCTCGATAAATCGTTAGCGAATCGAATCATGGTTTAACAAAGAGAGGATGAAGAGTATGAAGTTGTTAAAGGACTGTAAGCCTTCGGAAACGGTCGTGGTTAAAAAAATCACTGGTGCTGGTGCGACCAAACGTCGCATCATGGATATGGGAATTACCAAAGGAGTAGAAATACACATCCGTAAAGTGGCTCCTTTAGGAGATCCTATTGAGTTAAATATTCGTGGATATGAATTATCTGTGCGCAAACAAGATGCACAGATGATTGAAGTAGAATAGGAAAGGGAAGTTGTATGGAAATCAAAATTGCATTAGCCGGTAACCCGAATAGTGGTAAAACGACTTTATTTAATAATTTAACTGGTTCAAGACAACGTGTCGGGAACTGGCCAGGGGTGACTGTAGAGAAAAAAGAAGGACCATTAAAAGGTACGAATGATGTCACGATTCAGGATTTACCTGGAATTTACTCGTTATCACCATATTCTTTAGAGGAAGTTGTTTCGCGAAACTATTTAGTTAATGAAAAACCAGATGCTATTTTAAATATTGTAGATGGAACAAATATTGAACGTAACTTGTATTTGACAACTCAATTATTAGAACTAGGAATTCCTGTTGTTGTTGCGGTCAATATGATCGACTTGGTCGAAAGAAATGGAGACAAGATAGATTTAAATCGCTTATCTCAAGAATTGGGTTGTCCTGTAATGGCTGTTTCTGCTTTAAAAGGAAAAGGAACAAAAGAAGTGGCTGCCAAAGCGATAGAAGTGGCTAAAAAACATCAAGTTGCACCAATACCAGAGATCTATGACAAGACTGTCATGTCGGCTTTATCGAAGATTGAATCGGAACTTCAAATGCAAATTGATGACTCAATGGTGCGCTGGTATTCGGTTAAAGTATTTGAAAGAGATGAAAGAATTGATGAATTCTTAAAATTAACAGATGAAAAGAAAGCTAAGATTGAACCAATAATCAAAAAGGTAGAAGAGACATTGGATGATGATGCAGAAAGTATCATTACTTCACAAAGATATGATTATATTGGAACAATTGTCCAACATTCTGTGAAGAAAAAAGGTTCTAAACATGAATTATCTGTTTCGGATAAGATCGATAAAATAGTCACAAACCGTATCTTAGCTTTACCAATCTTCATCTTGGTTATGTATGTTGTATATACCATTGCGATGGGAGGTACTTCTATCTCGATTGGTACAATAGGTACGGATTGGGCAAATGATGTTCTTTTTGGAGAAATCGTGCCAAACTTCTTTGGAGGAATTTTAACATCATTACAAGTAAATGATGTTTTATATGGCTTGATCATGGATGGAATTATTGGAGGTGTTGGAGCGGTTCTAGGATTTGTGCCTCAGATTTTAGTTCTGTTCTTATTGTTATCTATCATGGAAGATGTTGGATACATGTCTCGTGTGGCGTTTATCATGGACCGTATCTTCCGTCGATTTGGCTTGAGTGGAAAGAGCTTTATTCCAATGTTAGTTGCTACCGGGTGTGGTGTTCCAGGAATAATGGCAAGTCGTACGATTGAACAAGACCGTGATCGCAAGATGACGATCATGACAACAGGCTTTATTCCTTGTGGGGCAAAGATGCCAATCATAGGTTTATTTGCCGGTGCTGTTTTTGGAGGTAGTTCTTTAGTCGCAACGAGTGCTTTTGTGATTGGAATTGCAGCTGTGATCATAAGTGGTATCATTTTAAAGAAATTTAAAGCTTTTGCTGGAGAACCTGCTCCATTTGTTATGGAATTGCCAGCTTATCATTTACCAAGTGCAGGGAATGTATTGCGTGCAACCTGGGAAAGAGGATGGAGCTTTATTAAACGAGCAGGTACAGTTATCCTTTTAAGTTCTATTATTCTTTGGTTCTTACAAGGTTTTGGCTTTACTGATGGCCAGTTTGGAATGGTGGAAGATAATAATACTTCTTTACTTGCTAATATTGGAAATGCGATTGCATGGATTTTTGCTCCAATTGGCTGGGTCGGAGATATGGCTTGGAAGGCAACTGTTGCTACCATTACTGGACTCATTGCTAAAGAAGAAGTGGTCAATACATTTGGTGTACTATATAACTTTAGTGAAGTCAGTGAAGAAGGAAATGAGATTTGGACTTTGATTGCTCAAGATTTTACTCCAATTGCTGCTTACAGTTTTATGATCTTTAACTTGTTATGTGCACCATGTTTTGCGGCAATGGGTGCTATTCGTCGCGAGATGAATAATACGAAGTGGACAATGGGTGCGATTGGCTACATGTGTCTATTTGCATATGTATCAGCTTTGATTGTATACCAATTGGTTGGTTTAGCTATTGGAGAAGTTGCTTTTAACTTCTGGACGATCGTTGCGCTTGCATTATTGATAGGAGTCATATATCTTTTATTTAGACCAGGTTATAAACCTAAATCAGAAGCTTTGGATCTAAAAGGAATGCAGACTGCAAAATAATATAAAAAAAGGGGGAATCATAGATGGGCGATGTTATAGTACTAATTGTTTTGGTCTTGATTGTTGGACTTGTCCTAAGATCAATGTACACGCAACGCAAAAACCCCAAAAAATGTACCGGTGATTGTACAACTTGTGGAACTTCGAGTTGTAAAATTGACTGGGATGCGATTAGAAAAGATATTCGGGAGCAAAAATAGGTTGCTCCCTTTTTTATTAAGGATATTACATGGATTATGCTTTTTAATATTTATCATTTGTCAAAATTATAAAAATTAAATGGTAGAAATATCATTTTTTAATGTAAACTTATGGATAGGGAGTTGAAAAAATGAATCAAGAATACTTAAAGAAATATGCCAGACTGCTAGTGGTAAGTGGTCTTAATGTTCAAAATAATCAAATTGTTGTTATTAAAAGTCCGCTTGAGGGATCCGGATTGGTTCATCATATTGTAGATGAATGTTATAAAGCGCATGCTAAAGATGTAATTGTTAAATATCAAGATGAGATCATTACACATAAACGATATCTTTATTCAGACCCAGAGGTTTTTAAGGACGTACCAGATTATGATGCAGAGTTTTATAATCAAACTTCAAAAGAAAAAGCCTGTTATCTTACTTTGGTTGGAGATGATCCGGATTTAATGAAAGATGTAGATCCTTCTCGCATGATGGATTATCAAAAAGCCTTTCGAGCTAAAACGAAACCATATCGCAATCGTTTAGATTATATGGAGTGTCAATGGTGTATTGGGGCTGTACCATCCTTAAATTGGGCAAAAAAGATTTATCCTGATCTTGATGATGAAGTTGCTATTGAAAAGCTATGGGATGCGATTTTTAAAGTATGTCGTATTGATGAAAAGGATCCAGTCGAAAACTGGAATCGACATCGCGCTTCTTTTGAGAAAAATGTTCGTATCTTAAATGAAATGGATATTGATCATTTCGTTTACACGAATTTGCTAGGAACCAATTTAAAAGTTGGTATGCCAGAAGATTATATATTTTGTGGAGGAGGATCGTATTTAAATGATGGAACATATTATTTTCCAAATATACCAACGGAAGAAGTCTTTAGTATGCCACATCGCTTACAAGTGAATGGGCGTTTAGTTGCTTCCATGCCTTTAGTGTATAATGGAAATCGTATTGAAGATTTCTGGTTTGAGTTTAAAGATGGAAAGGTTATAGATTTCGATGCCAAAATGGGAAAAGATGTATTAGAAAATCTTTTGAATGCAGATGAGGGAGCACGCTATCTAGGGGAAATTGCGTTAGTTCCATATTCATCTCCAATTAAGAGTTTAGATACATTGTTTTATGAGACTTTGATCGATGAAAATGCATCCTGTCATTTTGCCTTGGGCCAATCATATCCTGAATGTATTAAAGAAGGATTGAATCAAACAGATGAAGAATTAAAGGAAAAAGGAGCCAATCAATCTTTGATTCATGTTGATTTCATGGTTGGAACGAAAGATTTACAAATCAAGGCTATTACAAGAAACAATCAGGAAATAGATGTTTTTACGCAAGGGAATTTCAGTTTAGAATTTGACTAAACTGTAGAAAAACTATAATATAAATATATTAGGGGGAAGTGTCATGCCAAATGAAACAAAAGATAAAACAACATTGGAAAAACTAAAAGAATTGCAGGAAAACGATACGATATCTTCTCTTGACTTTGAAGAGCCAGAATTAAAAACATTTGATGTTACAAATATTTTTGAAATAGATGATGAACAAAAAAAGCCAGAGAAGAAAAAGTTTACTTTTGGCAAACGAGCAAATCGCCATGCAAGCCAAGTAAAGATCAAAACGAATGAGTTCGATAATACTCAGCCAATTATTGAAGATATACGATTCTCGCAAGAATTAAAAGATATAGAAGGCGATTCGCCATCAGAACCAGAAGAAGTTGTAGAAAACCAACCAGAACCTGTTCAAGAACAACCTCTTGAAAAAGAAAATATACCAGAAGAAACAGCCAAACCAGTTATTGAAGATAAAGAAGTGGTTGGAGAAGTTATCACTTCAGAAGTAGTCGAAACACCAGAAACTATTGAAGAAGATGTCGAAGAAGTAGAAGAATTTGAAGAAACTGAAGACATCGATGAAGAAGTTGAAGAATATGATGAAGAAGACGAAGTAGAAGAGGAAGAAATCAATGATTCCGACGAAACAGAGGCAGTCTTTAATGAAGAGGAAGATGAACTTTTCATGGAAAAGAAAAAATTCCTTTTATCTCAATATCAAAAACAAGAAGCGTATTTGGAACAAAAATCCAAAGAAGGGTACCATTTTGTTCGTCATGTAGGAAAGAAATTCTATTTTATCCAAGGGGAACCGGCAGACTATTATTATTCGATCAATTATTTTGCCGAAGAACCTGATGCTGACCAGTGGCGTGAATGGGAACAGGATGGATGGAAACTAGTAAGTCGTTCGCCAGCTAAGAAAAAACGTGAAGCTGGATGGTTTATCTTTAGAAATACAGAGCGTAAAGGGGAGTATCGCAAAGAAATTGATAATGAAGAGGAAAAATATCGATTCTATCGCAAATATTCAAATTCATGTCGTTCTACGATGTTCTTGATCTTTATGTGTATGGCAATGTGTGCAGTTGCTGCTTATCTGCAGTGGGTGTTTAGAGGATATCTATGGGGATTTGCCTTGTGTGGTGTTGTATTCCTGATTGCCTTCATTGTCTTCTGTATGTATGGAAGAATGCTTAGAAATTCAAAGAAAACCGCAAGAATGTTACAGGCAAAACTTCGTACTAAAGAAAGACGTGCTGCTTTTTATGCCCAGCATTCTTTTGAAACAGATGAAACAGAAGAAGAATTGGATACAGATTGGAATACTTTGGAACAAACTTCGCAAACACAGAAATTACGTAGAAGAAGCAAATAGATGGTCAATAGATCATCTATTTTTTATTATGAAAATATTTTTCATATTTACATTGACATTTTCAAACATTTTCATTATATTATCCATATAGGCTGGGAAGAGAAATAGTAAGATAGTTATTTTTTTAAAGAGAGTTCTTGGCTGGTGAAAAAGAATAAAGAAGACTATCTGAACACATCTTGGAGCTGTATGGGTGAATTGAGTAATCCATATCGGTCGTCACCGTTAAAAGACAAGAGTATGTTAGTACTTGATGAGGCAGATACCGTGAGGTATTTGTGAAAAAAGGTGGAACCACGTAAGTTAAACTTTCGTCCTTAGGATGAAAGTTTTTTTGTATAAATGGAGGTCAAATACATGAAAAAGATCTATTTACCGTCGGGAATGCGAGACAATATCCTATCTGAAGCAAAAACAAAAAAAGAACTTCAAGATTGTTTTGAAAAAGTTTTTGAAAGCTATGGATATTCAAAAATCTACACTCCTTCGATTGAATTTTTTTCAACGTATCAAAACGCTTTTAGCAATCTAAATTCCAACAGTATGTACAAATTCTTTGATCAAGATGGAAATATCTTAAGTCTTAGAATGGATATGACAGTACCAATTGCCCGTGTTTGTGCAACAAAGTTTAAAGACTACCAACTCCCTCTTCGATTTTATTATTCCTGCAATGTTTTTAAAGTCAGAGAATCTTTTGCGGGAAAACGAAATGAAGTTACAGATTGTGGTGTTGAGTTGATCGGGCTGGATAAAAAAAGCGATGTAGAAGTATTGATGTGTGCTTTTGATGCCATGAAGGCTTTAAATGTTAAGACATATGCTATTGAATGTGGCGATAGTGGCCTTTTTAAAAAGGCATGCAAATTATTAAATATGGAAGATGAAACCATCGAAAAACTAGCTGATTTGATCGATCGAAAATCAATGGTCGATCTAAAGCTCTTCTTAGATACGCTAAATTTAGAACCGAATCAAAAACGATTTATGATGGAACTTCCATTGTTGAATGGGGATGTCTCCATATTATCAAAAGCTAAGAAACTTTGCTTTGATGAAAGCTTAAAAGAAAAAATCGAAGAATTAGAAGATATATATACTTTACTAAGTAAACTAGACTATCACCGACATCTACGATTTGATCTAGGAAAAATTGCCCATCTAGATTATTATACCGGTCTTATTTTTGAAGGATTTGTTGAAGGAGTAGGTGTCAGTGTTTTAAGTGGTGGACGATATGATAAATTGCTTAGTAAATTTGGGATGGATGTTCCAGCTTGCGGCTTTAGTATAAAGATTGATTACCTGCTTGATATCATCAAACATTCAAGTAAAAAATCTTGTAAATTATTCTATCCACAAGACAAAGAAGTAGAGGCATTATTAATGGCTGCCAACTTGCGAAAAGAAAAAAATGTGGAATTAATACCATGGCAGAAAGAAAATATTTGGATCAAGGAGGAAAAGACGGATGTCATTATCGATAGCGTTGACGAAAGGTCGTCTTGAGAAAAATACAGTTGCATTGTTAGAACAATGTGGATATGGAATTGAATCATTAAAAGATAAGGGGAGAGCCCTTGTATTTCAAGATACAAAAAAAGATGTTCGTTACTTTTTAGTAAAATCGAATGACTGCATCACATATGTTGTTCATGGTGTCGCTGATCTAGGTATTGTTGGAAAAGATACGATCTTAGAGAATCCTCAAGATTATTATGAGATGTTGGATCTAGAATGTGGTAAATGTAAGTTTATCGTTGCCAGTCTTCCTGAAAATGATTTATTTCATAAAGTAGGGCATATAAAAATTGGGACAAAATATCCAAGTGTGGCAAAAGATTACTTTTTAAAAAGAAATATGGATGTTGAGATCATAAAGATCGATGGCTCTGTGGAACTGGCACCTATTCTTGGCTTGTGCGATGGCATTGTTGATATCATGGAAACAGGTACGACATTAAAAGAGAATGGTTTGGTTGTGTTGGATACAGTTCATGAAATTAGTGCTCGAGTAATCGTAAATAAAGCAGCATATAAATTAAAACGTGAAGAAATCATGAATGTACTACAAGATCTACAAAGGATGGTGAATCAAAATGTTAAAAAGGATCGATAAAAATAATAAGGAGCAGCTGCAGTCTTATCTGCAGAGTCGAAGTCAGGAAATTGAAAGTGATATTTTGATCAAAGTGTCTGAAATCATAAATGAAGTAAGAATGAAAAAAGATGAAGCTTTAAAAAAATACACGTATCAATTTGATAAAATAAAGGTAGATACATTTAAAGTTACAGAAGAAGAAATTGATGAAGCGATAAAACAATGTGATCCTGCATTTATGGATGCCATGAAGCAGGCAAAAGAAAATATTACATTTTTCCATAAGGCACAGAAACAAAATGATTATATACTTCATAAAGAATATGGGATTTATCTGGGGCAGTGTATACGTCCGATCGAAAGTGTAGGAATTTATGTTCCTGGAGGAAGAGCACAATACCCAAGTTCTGTATTGATGAATGTAATTCCAGCTAAGGTAGCTGGTGTTCAAAGAATTGTAATGGTGACTCCACCGGATCCAAGTGGACAGATACATCCCAATATTGCCTATGCCGCAAAATTGGCCGGGGTTCATGAAATATATAAGGTAGGAGGAGCACAGGCGATAGCTGCTTTAGCTTATGGCACAAATGAAATTCCAAACGTTGATAAGATCGTAGGACCAGGGAATATCTATGTAGCTGCTGCCAAAAAATTGGTTTTTGGAAAAGTCGATATTGATATGATTGCTGGTCCAAGCGAAATCTTGGTCATTGCGGATAAAAATGCTGATCCAAAGTATGTTGCAGCGGATTTATTAAGCCAGGCAGAACACGATCCAATGGCCAGCTCAATTCTTTTAAGCAATGATGAAAATCTTATATCAAAGGTAAATTGCGAACTTGAAAATCAGATCGTAGGTCTTCCTAAAATGGATATTACTCAAAAAAGTCTTGAGAATTATGGAAAATCCATCCTTTGTGAATCAATAGAAGAATGCATTGAGATTGCGAATATGATTGCACCTGAACATTTAGAATTAATGGTTAATGAACCAATGAACTATCTATCGCAAATCAAAAATGCTGGATCGATTTTCTTAGGGTATTATACTTGTGAAAGCATAGGGGATTATTTTGGCGGAACCAATCATGTCTTACCTACAAATGGAACAGCTCGATTCTCAAGTGCTTTAGGAGTCGATAGTTTTATTAAAAAATCAAGCTTTCTACATTATTCAAAACAGGCAGTGCAAGCCTATGGACATCAAATTGAGACCATGGCTGTACAGGAAGGCTTACAGGCACATGCCAATGCGATCAAAGTAAGGATGAATAAATCATGAAAGATATCAAGGAATATAAAACGCATACACAACAAGGTATCTTACTAAATGCCAATGAGATGTCAGATAATTTATCTTCATCTATTTTAAAAGAAATCCAGGAAAAAATCGTAAATTTAGACTTCAATCGATATCCTGATAATGACTGTATACGACTAAGAGAGGCTTATAGCGCTTTATTAAACGTTCGAATTGAAAATGTTCTGGCAGGAAATGGTTCGGATCAAATTCTTGGATTGTTGATTGGATATTTTCTAAAAGAGGGAAAAACGTTATTGACCTTGGATCCAGATTTTAGCATGTACGATTATTATTGTGGTACTTATGATGCCAATTTACTTAAATACCCATCTAGAGATGATGGTAGTTTTGATGTAGAAAACTTTGTTCGCTATGCAATAGATAATAAGGTGGATATGATTCTTTTCAGCAACCCAAACAATCCTACAGGATTTCTGTTAACAAATGAAGAAATAAAAGTTTTGTTGAAACAATTGAATACTATCCCTGTTGTCATTGATGAAGCGTATGCTGAATTTGCCAAAGAAAGTGCAACTGAGCTGATTGATCAGTTCGATAACCTGTATATTACCAGGACCTTGTCAAAAGCTTATGCGTTGGCTGGAGCCCGTGTAGGATTTCTAGTTTCTAATGAAAAAAATATTAAACAGATCCATAAAGCAAATGTTCCATATGTGCTCAATTGTGTTTCTCAAATGATTGCGATGATTACCTTGAAACATGTTGAAGAATTTAGAAACAGGATCGAGTCTATAAAAAAGAAACGAGATGAATTAATTCATTCAAATTATAAATCCATTCATATTTATGATAGTCAGGCTAACTTTGTCAAAGTAAAGTGTAAAGATCTAAAAAAAATGTATGCATACTTTGATAAGAACAATGTGATCGTACGAAAATATGAAGGAAAAGATTATTTTCGTTTGACCATTGGAAATGATCAGGAATACAAGCTGATCAAAAATATTTTTGATCAATATGAAAAGGAGGTGTAAGACAATGCGAAAGGCGCATTTGGAAAGGAATACAAATGAAACAAAGATCAATTTAACATTAAATCTAGATGGAAGTGGTGAATCTCACATAGATACAGGGATCGGCTTTTTTGATCATATGTTGTCTTTGTTGGCTTTTCATTCAAACTTTGATATTGATTTAGTTGCTCAAGGGGATCTAGAGGTTTGTGATCATCATACGATTGAAGATTGTGGGATCGTTTTAGGTAAGGCTTTTAAGGAGGCTTTACAGGATAAAAAAGGAATTCGTCGTTATGGTTCTTTTACGATTCCAATGGATGAAACATTGTGCAATGTGACATTGGATTTAAGTTCTCGCAGTTATCTTGTTTATCATTGCGAACTTAAACGAGAAAGAGTAGGGAGTTTCTCCTGTGAAATGGTTGAAGAATTTTTAAGAGCGTTTGCGTTTAATGCGGGAATTACGTTACATGTTAATGTTTATTATGGAACCAATGATCATCATAAGATCGAAGCTATATTTAAAGCTCTTGGACAGGCTTTAAAACAAGCAGTTATCGTGGATGGTGATAAGATATTTAGTTCTAAAGGAGTGCTTGAAGGATGATTGCCATCATAGATTATGGAATGGGAAACTTGTATAACGTAAAAAATGCCTTGGATGCTCTAGGAGTAGATTCAATGATCACATCTAAAAAAGAAGATCTGCAAAAAGCAGATAAACTTATATTGCCCGGTGTAGGTGCCATGCAGGATTGTATGTTGAATCTAGAAAAAAGTGGTTTAAAAGAAACAATAATAGATTTCGTTTTACATCAAAAAAAGCCTTTATTAGGAATATGTTTAGGAATGCAGGCTTTGTTTGAATCAAGTGAAGAAAATGGACATACCAAAGGATTTGGGTTTATCAAAGGAAATGTGATCAGAATGGAGGATACCAATGTAAGAATTCCACATATTGGGTGGAATGATCTTCAGTTTGTAAAGGATATGCCTTTAAAAGATAAATTTTCAAAAGCACCTTTTGTCTATTATGTGCATTCTTATTATGCAAGTGATTATGACAAGGAAGATCTGGTCGCATATTCAGAATATGGAAATATGAAAATTTGTGGTGTGATCATGCATGGTCATGTTATGGGATGTCAATTTCATCCAGAAAAAAGTGCTGAAGATGGGTTAAAGATCCTAAAATATTTTGTGGAGGAATTTGTATGATAGTGATACCGGCAATTGATATTTTAGATGGGGTAGGTGTACGTTTATATCAAGGTAAGTATGAACAAAAAGATGTGGTAGCTTCCAGTGTTGAAGAGATGGCTTTATATTTTGCAAATATGCAAGCGCCTTATCTACATATGGTTGATTTAAATGGAGCCAAATCCGGAACCAGGGAGAATGCGAAGATCATTGTCGAATGCGCTAAGAAAATAGATATTCCCATTGAAGTAGGTGGAGGCATTCGCACGATGGAAGATATAGCTTTTTATCTGGAACAAGGAATTGCTCGTGTGATCCTTGGAACCTCCGCTTTAAAAGATAGGATGTTTTTAGAACAGGCTTTAAACCGTTATGCCGATCGTATCGTAGTGGGTATAGATTGTAAAGATGGATATGTACAAGCACAGGGATGGCTGGAGTCCAGTGATGTATATTATCTTGATTTTGCCAAAGAAATGGAAAAATTAAATGTTAAGACCATTATTGTTACTGATATATCAAAAGATGGTACATTGGCAGGTCCAAATTATGAAATGCTGAAAAAATTAAAGGAAACAGTCAACATAGATATTATTGCCAGTGGAGGTATCAAGAATATTGAACATATCAAGCGTTTAAATTCAATGCGTTTATATGGAGCAATTACGGGCAAGGCAATCTATGCAAAGACCTTAGATTTAAATGAAGCCTGGAAGATCTGCAAGGAGGGATGATATGCATACAAAAAGAATTATTCCTTGTTTAGATGTCAAAGATGGAAAGGTCGTTAAAGGAATTAATTTTGTTGGATTAAAAGAAGTTGGAGATCCAGTCCAACTTGCTAAACAATATTATGAACAGGGAGCTGATGAATTGGTATTTCTTGATATTACCGCCACACATGAGGCAAGAGATACGATGGTGGATGTGGTAAAACAAGTAGCCAAGGAAATCTTTATACCTTTTACAGTAGGTGGAGGGATACGAACCCTTGAAGATATTCAAAAAATGTTACATTCTGGTGCAGATAAAGTAAGTGTGAACAGTGCCGCAATCAAGGATTCAAATTTAATCAAAGAAGGAGCACGACTTTTTGGCAGTCAATGTATCGTTTTGGCAGTAGATGCCAAGAAGAGAGAAGATCAAAGTGGGTGGAATGTCTTTATTCATGGTGGACGAATTGATACAGGCTTGGACTTGATTGACTGGGTAAAACAGGCAACTGATTTAGGTGCCGGAGAAATCTTGTTGACAAGCATGGATGCAGATGGTACCAAGAAAGGCTTTGATATTGAACTTTGTAAAGCAGTTTCTAAAGAGGTTTTAGTTCCTGTTATTGCCAGTGGAGGATGTGGATCTTTAGAGCATTTTAAAGATGTATTTAAAGAAGAAGCTGCCGATGCAGCTTTAGCAGCCAGCTTATTTCACTATAATGAATTAACGATTTCCCAAATTAAGACATATTTAAAAGAAGAAGGGATCCCGGTACGAATATGATACAGATCGATTTTAAAAAGAACAATGGATTGGTGCCTGTAATCGTACAGGATGTTCATACCAATCAAGTACTGATGCTGGCGTACATGAATGAAGAAAGCTTGCGTTTAAGTATAGAAACAAAACTTGCGACCTATTACAGTCGCTCTAGAAAATCTCTTTGGATCAAAGGCGAAACAAGTGGTCATTATCAACACATTCAAGATATTTTAGTAGATTGCGATAATGATACCTTGTTGTTGAAAGTAGAACAAGATGGTGCAGCTTGTCATACAGGTAAATACAGTTGTTTTTATCGAAATATTGAAGGAGATGAAATTTTATGAGTGAGTTAAAATCTTTATATGCTACGATTCAAGATCGTAAAGAAAATCCTGAACAAGGTAGTTATACTTCATACCTGTTTGATAAAGGACTAGATAAGATACTAAAAAAATTGGGTGAAGAAAACACCGAAGTTATTATTGCTTCTTTGATGCAGTCTAAAGAAGATCTTATCAATGAGATTGGAGATCTTTTATATCATTTGATCGTTTTGATGGTCGAAAAAGGGATCACCTTAGAAGAAGTTGAAGCAGAATTAGAAAAACGTTCGAAAAAGAGTCACAATTTAAAACCAGAAAGAAGACCCATTGAAAATCTATAGACTCAAGTGGTCTTTTTTCTTTTCATCCTTGTAAATAAAACGTATTTTTTTTATACTTTACGTATGCTGATTTGTCCTAAGTGTAAAAAAGAGCTAAAAAAAGAAGATCATTGTTATAGATGTCCCGAAGGACATTCTTTTGATATTGCTAGACAAGGCTATGTTAATCTCTCTTTGAAACAAAAGAAAAATCAAGGAGATAACCGTCTTATGGTGTTGGCTCGATCTAAGTTTTTGGAAGAAGATCATTATGATTTTATGCGTCAGTTTGTAAAGGATAAATTAGTTGATCACAATATACACACTTTGATTGATGGTGGATGTGGACAAGGTTATTATACAAAAGAGTTTAAACAAGTCGTGGATACAGTATATGGTATTGATCTTAGTAAAGAAGCTATTCGATATGCGGCGGCACATGACAAACAAAGTCAGTATTTTGTTGCTGGTATCTTTGATATGCCATTTTCGGATCACTCAGCTGATTGTATCACTTCTATTTTTACACCATTACCACATGAAGAAGTTTATCGTGTGTTAAGAGAAAATGGTATTTGGATCGTAGTTGGTCCAGGGCCTGATCATTGTATTGAGTTAAAAGAACTGATGTATGATCGCCCATACAAAAATGACTGGCCAGATACACATATGGATCATTTTGAATGTGTCTCACAGGATTTAATTTCAAATAAAGCTGTGGTAGAAGATGTATGGTCTTTGTTGGAAATGACACCATATCGATATAATTCACCGTCTTCTTCTTTAGATAAAGTAAAAGCTTGTAAATCGTTAGATACGACATTTGAATTTGTCGTTAGTATATGGAGAAAAATATGAAATCGGTAATAAAAAAATGGGGAATCAATGGAGAGGGAATTGTTTTTAGAAATAAAAAACCAGTCTTTATTGTAGGGGCGATTCCTACGGAAAGAGTTTCTTATCACATCGTTCAGGAACATAAAACCTACTGTATAGGCGAGCTTGAAAAAGTTGAACAAGAATCCAGTCTTCGCAGATACCCGGTCTGCCAATATGCAGATAGATGTTCAGGTTGTTCTTTGATGCATGTTAAATATAAAGGACAGTGCAAGATGAAAGAACAGATTTTGAAAGAATCTTTAAAAAAATATGCCCAATATGATGGGCCTATCGAACAAATACGAAAGAATATCAATAATTTAGGGTATCGAAACAGCTGTAAGCTACCTTTAAGAGTCATTCAAGGCAAATTAGTGAGTGGAATGTATAAAAAGAACTCGAATGATTTTGTGGCGATTGATCATTGTTTGATTCATTCAAAATATATTGAACACGTTCGAAAACAAATCTTAGAAGTAATCAATGACTATGGATCAGCTTTGGATAAGACTTTGTTTAAAAGCCTTGTCATTAAGGAATTTAATGAAAAAATACAGGTTATCTTAGTAAGTGGGCCAATGGATTTTCCACAAAAACTTATTGATCAAATCTGTAATATAGAAGGAATTGTTTCTTTGTGGCAGAGTATAAAAACAGATCGTTCTGTTGATGTTTTTGGAAGTGAGATGAAACATCTGGCTTTAGAGATGAATATTACTCTTAACATTGAAGATTTACAGCTTTCTTTATTGCCACGATCTTTTTTTCAGTTGAATACCACACAGGCTGTTGAGATGTATAAATATGTAAGTAGTTTAGTGGATTCATGTAATCTTTTGGTCGAGGCTTATTGTGGAATTGGGGCAATGTCTTTATTCTGTGCTAAAAAAGTTAAACAGGTTATAGGTATCGAATATATTGATGATGCCGTAAAGAATGCTAAAGAAAACGCAAAGATCAACCATATTAAAAACGCATCTTTTATTTGTGGAGATGCAGGGCAAGTATTAAGAAATATATCAAAAGATCATGAAATTGATACTCTGATCGTTGATCCGCCAAGAACTGGATTGGATCGAGTTATGATCGATACGATCTTGTCATCTAACATAAAAAATATCATCTATGTTTCATGTAATCCAAGTACCTTGGCTAAAAATATAGATGCTTTAAATAAACGATATCATTTGGTGCAGGTACAGCCTTTTGATTTATTTTCGCAGACACAACATATAGAAACTGTATGCCTGTTTAAACGATCATAAACTTTCCTTAAGTGCAATAAAGGGGGAATTGTATGCTTGGAAAAGTATATCGTCTTTTGATTGCATGTCTAGCAGCTGTTCCAATACAGCTGTATGTCATGCCTGTTCTTTTACAATATGTTTATATGCCTTCTTCTTATGGACAGATTATCATGTATATCATGATTGCGATCGTTATTTATGAGTTTTTGGTTACTTATAAAAAATGGAAGAAATGGGATTGGCATATTCTAACGGGAATTTACTATATAACACTGATTTATATTTTGTTCGCAAGACCGGATATGGGATATTCTTTATATGAACTAGACCCTTTTCAATTGGTCAATAGTATTCGATATGGTTCCTATGATGAATGGATCATAGCTCTATTTAATATTTTGATCTTTATTCCAATGCCAATCATGAACCATTATTATTTAAAAAAAGATTTAAAAGTATTATTCTCCTGTGTTTCCATTGGATTTTTGATTGAACTGATCCAGGCTATATCAAGAAGGGGTGTCTTTGATATTGGTGATATTATCTTGTATGGTGTAGGTATCTTAATTGGATATATCATCGAAAAGCGATTATGAGAATTCAGGAAAGTTTACGATATTGGTATAAAAATAGGAGAGAATTTTTGTAAGAATCTGCATTTTCAAATTATGAAATATGTGCAAACCTAGATGCAGATATCAAACGATTATGATAATTACATAGCTAAAAATAAATATATAATAGTATTTAAAATAGAAAACGAAGTTAGTTATGGTTATTAATAATGGTATAAAAGAAGCAAGAGAAAAGAAAATGATGACACAAAACGATTTGGCAAAACGCATGGGTGTAGATGTTAATGTCATCAAAGATTGGGAAAAGAATAATACGATGATTTCTTTAAAAGATCTTCGACGTTTAACGAAGTATCTAGATGCAACTAGTGATCAGCTATTATTAGGCTGTACGAAGCCTCCTATTGATTTATCAGGTTTAACAGAAGATCAAATCGAAGAGATTTTTTCTTTATTTATTAAAAATTTAAAGAAATTAAACCGTCATCATCGAAAGATCAATATGAAGACAAATAGATCTACAGTACGAGACTTTGGCTCTAAAGTCTATTATATACGTGTACGTCTTTTAGGAATTTCTCAAGAGGAATTAAGTTATAAATTAAATATATCACGAACATCGGTTCAATCGTATGAAAGAAGCAGTGAGGTTGATTCGGTGAATCGAATCATCTCTTTATCTAAATTATCTAAGGTATCAACAGACTATTTGATCTTCAATGATTGTCCGCTTCAACTTTCTAGTTATGAATTGGATAATGAAAGATATTCGATCTTAAAACAGTTGGTGCAATTTTATGTAAAATACAATACGATCCACAATTGATGACAACGCTTACATTTTTTGGTTGAGTTTCTTCTCAATAATTCTACAATAGAGATGAAGATTGTGAGGATTTAGAAATGAAAACATTTATTGGTGTAGACCTTGGTGGAACGAATATTCGTGCAGCCAAAGTCGATGAAGAAGGAAATATTCTTCAAATGGTAAAAGATGTCAGTGAGCCGGATAAAGGGGCTGAACATGTGATGTCTAAGATGATCGAACTAATCGAGCGAATTGATGGATATGAAGAATGCGAAGGAATTGGAATGGGAATACCAGGCCCAATTGATACGATACATGGAAAGATCATTGTTTCAACCAATTTACCAAAACTTGTTGGCTATCCTATCGTAGAACATATTTCAAAACATTTTAATAGACCAACATTTATTGATAACGATGTAAAAGTGGCAACACTCGGAGAAGCGTGTTTAGGTGCTGGAAAAGAATATCCGATTGTTTATTATGTAACCATTTCTACTGGAATTGGTGGAGCTTTATCTATTGATAAAAAAGTACTGAGTGGACAAAATGGTCATGCTGGTGAAATTGGGAATATTTGTATTGACCGCAATCGAAACAAGTACAATATTTTAAATGTAGGCGCTGTAGAAAATGAGGCAAGTGGAACAGCCATTACAAGAAAAGGAAAAGAAGTATTTGGCGATACGATCCAGCATGCTGGAGATGTTTTTGAATTAGCACGTCAAAAGGATGAGAAAGCATTAAAGATTGTTGATGATATGGCATATGATCTTGCGATGATGTTTAGTGCGATTGCTCATGTATGTGATCCTCATGTATTTGTCGTAGGTGGAGGAGTCATGAAAGGCAAAGATGTATTCTTTGATAAGATGGAGAAGTATTATCGTGATATGATCCATGTGGGAATGCAGCCAGTTGTATTTAAAGAAGCGATGTTAGAAGAACCTGGTATCATTGGCGCAGCTATGTTGCCAATGACAAAAATTGCGTAATCACTAACCTCTTTTACAGAGGTCTTTTTTTACAATTAACATAGAATTTACATTCACATTCATTAGAAGAATTATAATTGAGTATTCCGTTAACTGAAGTCCATCCTGTACGATAGAGAAGTCCACTCAATCCGCTTATGAAGTCCACTATT
>NZ_JAQLXG010000017.1:0-38269 GCF_028321995.1 Faecalitalea cylindroides | reverse complement strand
CAAAAAGGACTGGAGTTTCCATTTAAGGAATTCCAGTCCTTTTTTAGATCTAACTTTTAACTGTTAGACCCCCTTTTACTTTGGAAAAAACATTTTTTAGATTATAATAGTCTTCGTTTGGAGGATTTGATATGGAGTTGTTTAAGCATTTTTTACAATATTATAAACCTTATAAAACTGTTTTTTTTCTAGACTTGTTATGTGCTTCGATCATTTCGATCGTTGATCTTGCATTTCCTTTGATCTTGAATTTTTGTACAGACAATCTGTTTATGCAGAGTCATTCGAAAATTCTTTCAACTCTTGGTATTTTGGCAATTGCCTTATTGGCGTTATATCTTTTACGCTCTGTTTGTCGTTATTATGTTTCAGCGCAGGGGCATATCATGGGAGCCAACATGGAAAAAGATATGCGAAAAGATTTATTTGATCAATATCAAAGATTATCTTTTTCTTATTATGATCGTCATAATACGGGTGTAATGATGTCAAGGGTCGTATCCGATTTGTTTGATATTAGCGAGTTTGCGCATCATGGCCCTGAAAATCTATTTATCTCTCTTGTAAAGATCTTTGGTTCCTTTATCATTCTTTATATTATCTATTGGCCATTGGCACTTTTATTGTCAATCGTAACATTCATTATGTTAGTCTTCAGTTACCGACAAAATAAAAGCATGCAGAAAGTGTTTATGGATAATCGAAGAAAGATCGGTGATGTGAATGCCCGCTTACAAGATTCATTATCAGGTATTCGTGTTGTTCAATCTTTTACCAATGAAGATCTTGAAAAAGAGAAGTTTGCACAGTCCAATGATGCTTTTTTAGCTTCGAAAAAAAGCAATTATTATGTAATGGGCATCTATCATTCTACAAATAATTTTTTTCAGGGATTGCTATATATAACTGTGATTATTGGCGGCGGATATTTCATTGCGACAAGTGATCTGAGTCCTATTACTTTAGCTACATTTGCTCTTTACATCAATATCTTTATTGCACCGATCGAAGTGTTGATCGAATTCACCGAGATGTTCCAAAAAGGATTGTCTGGCTTTAAACGTTTTGAAGAGGTAATGAAAGAAGTGCCGGATATTCAAGATAAAGAAGGAGCTAAAGATTTACGTGATGTTAAAGGGGATATCTGTTTTGACCATGTAAGCTTTTCTTACAATCAAGATGAAAATGTCTTAAACGATGTAAATCTTACGATACCTGCCGGCAAAAAGGTAGCTCTAGTTGGACCAAGTGGTTCTGGAAAGACCACGCTATGTTCTTTGGTCTCTCGATTTTATGATGTCAAAGGTGGAAAGATTACTTTAGATGGTGTGGATATTCGAGAATATAAAGTTAAATCTTTGCGTCAATGTATTGGACTGGTTCAACAGGATGTTTATCTGTTTACTGGAACTATTGAAGAAAATATTGCCTATGGTAAGTTAAACGCAACACATGAAGAAATTGTCGAAGCTGCCAAAAAAGCAAACATCCATGATTTTATCATGTCCTTGCCAGAAGGGTATGATACTTTTGTAGGGGAAAGAGGAACACGTCTATCGGGTGGACAGAAACAAAGAATTTCAATTGCACGTGTTTTCTTAAAAGATCCAAAGATCTTAATCTTGGATGAGGCTACGAGTGCTTTGGATAACGAAAGTGAACGTATCATTCAAAAAAGCTTGGAAGAATTGTCTAAAAATCGTACTTGTATCACAATTGCTCATCGTCTTTCTACGATTCGAAATTCGAATGAAATTGTAGTATTGGATTCAAATGGTCTTCATGAAAGAGGTACACATGAAGAATTGATGGAATTAAATGGTACATATGCACGATATTACCAATTACAATTTGAAGGTCTGCATTGATATGTAGACCTTTTTGTATTATAATCGTTTCGATGCTTGAGTAGATACAGAACGAGAGTCTGTAATCGAAGTTAGTGAGCATTCATTCTTTGTTTTATACATCGTATTCGTTTAAGAAACGAGAGTAGGAGGAAAATTGAATATGTCTAAAACAACCAATCAGATTCGTAATCTAACGATGATGGCCTTGTTTGTAGCAATTGAGATCATCTTGTTAGTAACGCCTTTTGGGTATCTACGCATCGGTCCCTTAAGTGCGACTTTAATGCATGTTCCTGTTATTGTGTGTGCTTGTGTCATGTCAACAAAATTTGGTGCTTTTTTAGGGCTTGTATTTGGTATTACCAGTGTAATTAACGCAACAATGGCGCCTACGATCACAAGTTTTGCGTTTAGTCCATTTATTGAAATCGGTGGATTTCAAGGTGGTTTTCAAAGCTTGATTGTTGCGATTGTTCCAAGAATTCTATTGGGAGTCATTGCAGGTTATCTATATCGATTTCTGTTAAAGAAAAGTTTTTCCAAAACAAAAAGTGCAGCAATCAGTGCCGGTGTTGCCACATGCTTGCATACGATCATGGTTTTAGGGTTGATTATATTATTTTATGCTGTGCCATATGCTGAAGCAATTGGGGTTGCTAATTCAGCATTGATGGCTTATATGGGTACAGTTTTACTTACAAATATGATTCCGGAAATCGTAGTAGCTGTGCTTATCAATATTGCTTTGGTTAAAGCTCTGGCTCCGGTTTTAAATAAATAGTGAATGGTCAAATGATCTTTCACTTTTTTTATATCATCTTAATCTCTTTTTATGTAGAATAGATACAAGAGGTGGATATATGAAGAAGTTTCATTTTTTTAAAAAGAACAATTATAGTACAAATACACAAGCATTTCATTATGATAAGAAAAATATGATCAAGTGCATTGTATTCTGGGTTTTGCTAGTTGCGATTGCGTGGTATATCATGACCCCGTCTATTGCAATCAATGGCCCTGGTTTAATTTTCTGGTCGATTGCGATCATTGTTTTATTAAAGATGATATCCATAATGTTTTCAAACAAGAACGGATTATATTCTTTGAACGAAATCTTATTTAAAGGATATGCACATACGTCAATTATTTCTAAGGTTTTATTTTATCTTTCAAATCTTTTAGCTGCAGTAACAGTTATTTGGATCTTTGTTTCACCAATTGTATTTAGTCCTGTGTTTAATGCGCAGTCATATGCAAATCGAATCGAGATTGAAAATGTCGATTTTTCAACAGTCAATGAAGTGGATTTCACAAAGACGCCTATTATTGATCGAGAATCGACAATTGTCTTAGGCGACAGGGTCATGGGAGAAATGCCTGAACTTGTTTCACAATTTGAAGTGAGTACTGAATATACACAGATATCTTACAAAGATAGCGTATATCGTGTTACACCTTTAGAATATGCGGATTTTATCAAGTATTTTGGGAATCGAAATGAAGGAATACCTGCATATATCTTGGTCAATTCAGTGACAGGTGAAGCCGAATTGGTGAAATTGAAAGATTTAGGTTTAGACGGAATGAAATACGTTCCGTCAGGTCATTTTAATGAAAACTTGCATAGGCAATTACAGATGCAATATCCTAACTTGATGTTTGGTTCCCCTTCATTCGAAATTGATGATGAAGGACATCCATGGTATGTTTGTACAACGTATTCTTATACAGGATATCAAACACGACAAAAGGTTAGCGGTGTTGTATTGTTTGATCCAATCACAGCAAATTCAATAAAATATGATGATGTTCTAGATGCACCTAAATGGGTGGATCGTATTTATCCCGAAAGTCTGGTTATTGAAGAAGTCGATAATAATGGATCTTTACAGTCCGGATTTATCAATTCGATTTTTGGTCAAAAAAATGTTACAGTTACCAGCGATGGTTATAACTATCTAGAGCAAGATGGCGATATCTATATCTACTCAGGTATTACATCCGCCAATGAAGATGCTTCCAATTTAGGGTTTGTATTAATTAATTTAAGAACGCATGATGCGATGAAAATTTCCAGCGCTGGAGCTAATGAATCCAGCGCGATGAACTCTGCAGAAGGGGAAGTACGTAATTATGGCTATACTTCAACATTCCCGCTACTAGTTAATGTAAATGGGGATCCTGTATATATGATGGCTTTAAAGGATGATAATGGATTGATCAAGATGTATGCCATGGTGGATGCAACGGACTACCAAAAAGTTGCCACGATCGAATCAGATGAAGGCTTTGAAACATTGAAGAAGAAATTTGTTTCTACTTCTGGAGGTTCAAGTTCTGCACAAGATCTAAAAGAAAAGGATATCACCATAGCCAGTGTACAGATATTGGATGTGGATGGAACAAGCAAATGTTTTATTACGGATACAGAAAACAAGAAGTATAAATGTACATTAACTTCTAAAAATGAAGATGTTCTGGCTTTTTTGAAGGCTGGAGATACAATTTCTATAACATATGAAGAATTAGAAGATGTAAGTGTTATCAATACAGTTAAGTAGTGTAATTAATTGCGGTCTGATCTCTGTTTTAAGCTTCCGTTTTTGTTGATATCGATATCAAAAAGTGTTAAAATTCTAATGATTGAAAGCGTATAAATTACGCATATAGTTTTAGGAGGAATATATCATGTTAAAAGGTATTGCGGCAAGTGCTGGTGTTTCAGTAGCAAAAGTTTATAAACTGGAAACTCCAACTGTTGTCATTGAAAAAAAACCAGGTGTACCTGCTGAAGAAATTGAAAAATTTGATGCAGCATTAGCTAAAACAGTTAAAGACATCGAAGGTGTTAAAGAAAGAGCAGCAAAACGTTTAAAAGAAGAAGAACTTGCAGTTTTTGATGCCCATTTAATGATGGCAAATGACCCTGAACTTGCAAGCCAGATCAAAGCAATGATCGAAGCAGAATCTTGCAACGCTGAATATGCAACTGATACTGTAGCAAATTCTATGGTTGCAATGTTCGAAAGTATGGATAATGACTATTTCCGTGAAAGAGCTGCCGATGTTAAGGACGTTACTTTCCGTTTAAAATGTAATCTATTAGGATTAACAATTCCTGATTTAACCGCAATTGATGAAGATTCTATCATCGTTGCTCACGACCTTACTCCAAGTGATACAGCACAGTTAAATGAATATGTAAAAGGTTTTGCAACTGAAATTGGTGGAAAAACAAGTCACTCAGCTATTATGGCCAACAGTCTTGAAATTCCAGCTGTTGTAGGATGCCCAGGTGTTGTTGATGCATGTAAGACAGGAGATGTAATGGCTCTTGATGCATTATCTGGTGAAGTGGTTGTAAACCCAGATGAAGATACAGTAAAAGCTTATCAGGCAAAAGCTGAAGCTTACGCAAAAGAAAAAGAAGAACTAAAAGTATTAGTTAATGAAAAATCTGTTACAAAAGATGGTCATGAAGTTGAATTAGCTGGAAATATCGGTGGATTTAAAGATGTTGAAGGTGTATTGAAGAACGGCGGAGAAGGTGTTGGATTATTCCGTACTGAATTCTTATACATGGATTCTGATCACTTCCCAACAGAAGATGAACAGTTTGAAGCTTACAAACAAGTTCTTGAAGGAATGAAAGGTAAGAAAGTTGTTGTAAGAACATTGGATATCGGTGGAGACAAACATCTTGATTACTATGAATTCCCTAAAGAAATGAATCCATTCTTAGGTTATCGTGCTATCCGTCTATGCCTTAAAGAAACAGATATTTTCCGTACACAGTTACGTGCATTGTGCCGTGCATCTGTTTATGGTAAACTTTGCATCATGTTCCCAATGATCGCAACTGTTAAAGAATTCTGTGATGCAAAAGCTATCTATGAAGATGTTAAAGCTGAATTAATCGCAGAAGGTGTAGCTGTAGCCGATAATATCGAAGTAGGTATGATGGTTGAAATTCCTGCAGCTGCTGTACTAGCTGATCAGTTTGCTAAATACGCAGACTTCTTCTCAATTGGAACAAACGACTTGATCCAGTATTCTATGGCTGCTGACAGAATGAGTGAGCATGTATCTTACTTGTATCAGCCATACAATCCAAGTGTATTACGCTTGATTGCCAACACGATCAAAGGAGCTCATTCTCAAGGTAAATGGGCTGGTATGTGTGGAGCTATGGCCGGAGAACCAAATGCTGTACCAATTCTATTAGGTCTTGGTCTTGATGAATTCTCTATGAGCGCTACACAGATTTTGAAAGCACGTAAGGTTGTTAAATCATTAAGTTATGCTGAAATGCAGGAACTTGCTCAAGAATGTTTAAATAAAGAAACAATGGAAGAAGTTCTTGAATACGTTACTTCAAAAGTTGGTGAATAAAGGTTAATAAGCTGGGTCCTATATAGGACCCTCCTTTTTTTTGAATGTTAAGGAGTTTTTATGAAGTTGATATTAAAATACCTAAAAAAGTATAAGTTACTTTTCTTGATCGATGCCATTTCTGTATTTGGATTTGCATTGGTGGAACTTGGTATTCCTACATTAATTTCAAGAATGATCGATCAAGGTGTAAACACAAAAGATACCTCTTTTTTATGGTCAAATTGGGCGTTAATGTCAATTATTTCCATTGTTGGTGTTTGTGGAACCGTCATATTAGGATATTGTTCGACAAGAATATCAACCAATGTTACAAGAGATATACGCAATGATGTTTTTGAACACGCAATGACGTTTTCCAGTGCGGAAATGGATAAATTCGGTGTATCAAGCATGATTACACGTACAAACAATGATGCTTATCAGATCATGTTGTTTTTAAATGTTATTTTAAGAATGGCGTTGATGACTCCGGTTATGATGATCGTATCCATCATGTTGATCGTTCGTATATCGCTACCACTGTCATATATCGTTTTATTAACGATTCCTTTTATTTTGATTGGTGTATTTGCTGTAGCTAAAGTAAGTGAACCTATCAGTGAAAATCAACAGAATTCTATTGATCGTATCAATAAGATCTTGCGTGAACATATTACAGGTATTCGTGTCATTCGCTCTTTTAATAAAGAAAAAAATGAAGAAGAACGTTTTGCCAAGGAGAATCGTTACTATCAAAGAGAGAGTTCTAAATTGTTTAAGTTAATGTCTTGTACAGAACCTACTTTCTTTTTATTGATGAATATTGCTGTGATGACAGTATATTTTGTTTCTTGTTCTATGTTAAGTGCACAGACCATTTCAATTGGTGATTTGATTGCGTTTGTGGAATATATCTTTCATGTCATGATGAGTGTATTGTTATTCTGTATGGTTTTTATGATGTATCCACGTGCAAATGTGTCAGCTAAACGAATTCAAGCTGTTTTAGATACTAACTCTTCAATTATAGAAAAAGAAAATGCCTGTGTATGTGATTTAATTGAATCTTTAACTTTTGATCATGTTAGTTTTTCTTATCCAGATGGAGAAGAGGCGGTTTTAAGTGACATTTCTTTTACTTGCAAAAAGGGAGAGAAAATTGCTGTCATAGGAAGCACAGGATCAGGAAAATCTTCTTTAGTAAAATTGATGACACGATTATATGATGCTACAAAAGGGCAGGTGTTGATCAATGGAAAAGATATCAAAGAATATCAATTAAATTCTCTACGCAATCAGATTGGCTATGTTGCTCAAAAGGCACATTTATTTAAAGGTAGTATTAAAGAAAACATCTCGTTTGGAAAACCTGATGCAACAATGGATGAAATCGAAGAGGCTGCAAAAATTGCGCAGGCAAAAGAGTTTATTGAAGTTCGTGATCATCAATACGAAGATGAAATCAGCGAAGATGGAACCAATGTGTCTGGAGGGCAAAAACAACGTTTATCGATTGCACGAGCCATTATCATGGATCCATCTTTATATATCTATGATGACTCCTTTAGTGCTCTAGATTTTAAAACAGATGCAACATTGCGTGAGGCTTTAAAACCTAAAGTGAAAGATGCAATCTTTTTTGTCGTTGCCCAGCGTATTTCCACAATCATGGATGCAGATATGATCCTTGTGTTAAATGAAGGCAAGTTAGTTGGAAAAGGCACGCATAAAGAACTGATGAATACTTGTAAGATTTATCAAGAGATTGCCCTTTCCCAGCTTTCAAGAAAGGAGTTGATGTTAGATGAATAAGAAAATGACATTTACATCGTGCATCAAACATCTTTGGCCTTTCTTAAGACCATATCGATTTAAATTGTTTGTTGGAATTTTTATGATCATTGTGGCTCAAATCACTTTTGCGATCAATCCTAGTGTGGAAGGTATGATTACAACACAACTGTCAAAGGATGTAATGGATATCGCAAACAACATTCCTGGTGCCCATATACAAATGGATATTATCATACAGATCGCAATTCTATTAGGCATTATTTATATCATAAAAACAGTTTCACAATATTTGATGGCTTTCTATTTAACAGATGCGATTCAGTTTACGATGTATGATATCCGAAATGCAGTCGAAGATAAGATGCAGCATCTTCCGGTTTCATATTTTGATAAAGAAAAAACCGGTGAATTGTTAAGTCGTATTACCAATGATGTCGATACATTGTCCAACGCGTTACAACAAACTTTATCACGAGTTATTTCTGCTGTTTGTACATTTGTGTTTGTCTTGTTTATGATGTTTCGTATCCATGCGATCATGGCATTGATCATAGTATGTATTTTACCGATCATCTATTTCTTATCACGTTTTATCGTTAAAAAATCACAACCATTATTTGATGAACAACAAGCTAAGTTAGCTGATTTAAATGGTACCGTTAATGAATTATATGATGGGTATCAGGAAATCATGATGTATAATCAACAACGGTCTTCTCTGGATAAATTTAAAGAAGTCAACGAAGGTATGCGAGTAGCTGGTTTTAAAGCGCAGTTTGTATCCAGCTTGATTTCTCCTTTATCCTCTTTAATCACATATTTGACAATTGGAGTGGTTGCCTTATATGGATGTTTCTTGGTACTTTCTTCAACAATATCCCTAGGACAATTACAAGCGTTTATTCGATATATCTGGCAAATCAACGATCCGATTTCGCAGGTATCACAGTTATCAGCGCAGGTTCAATCTTCTTTTTCTGCAATGTCAAGGTTGTTTAGCTTCTTGAATATAGAAAGCTTAAAAGATGTAGAAACAAAACGACCAATCAAAGAGGTCGAAACAATTGATTTTGAACATGTGCAGTTTGGATATGGTGATAAATTGTTGATGAAAGATGTAAATATCCATGTAAACAAGGGAGAAACGATTGCAATCGTAGGACCTACAGGCGCAGGAAAAACAACACTTACGAATTTGCTGTTACGTTTTTATGATGTAAAAGGTGGATCTATTAAGATCAATGGTATTGATATTCGAGAATTATCTTATAAAGACCTGCGATCGTTGTTTAGTTTAGTATTGCAGGATACTTGGTTATTTGAAGATACAATCGAAAAAAATATATCCTATGGTAAATCGGATGCTCAAAAATATGAAGTTATTGAGGCGGCTAAATCTGCAAATGTGCATCATACGATTCGAACTTTATCTCATGGTTATGATACGATCGTCAATGAAGAAGGAAGCAATGTATCACAAGGAGAAAAACAGTTATTAACAATTGCCAGAGCTATCTTAAAAGACCCTCAAGTGTTGATCTTAGATGAAGCAACAAGTTCAGTAGATACGCGACTGGAAAGAAGATTGCAGTCGGCTATGGATAAAGTAATGAAAGATCGTACTTCATTTGTAATTGCACATCGCTTATCCACAATCGTAAATGCAGATAGGATCCTTGTCATGGAACATGGAAATATCGTCGAACAGGGAACGCATCAGGAATTGTTGGAATTGAATGGAGTCTATGCTCGTCTTTATAATGCACAATTTTTATCTAAATCATCCAATATGTAAATTATGAAAATTTATGAAAGTGAATGAAAGAAATATCTTGAAGCGTATTTAAAATAGTGATAAACTCACTACATAAGTATATCTAAGGGAGGCTTTGATATGGAAATTAAGTTTGAACAAGCAAAATCATTAAAAGAAAAACCTACAGGTTCTCTTGGTTTTGGTAAGTATTATACAGACTATATGTTTGTCTGTGATTGGGATCAGGGAATTGGTTGGCATGATGCGCGAATCGTTCCTTATGCGCCATTACAGTTTGATCCGGCATCAATGGTATTGCATTATGCACAGGAAACATTTGAAGGATTAAAAGCATATCGTGCAAAAGATGGTCGTATATTGTTATTCCGTCCTGAAATGAATGCAAGACGTTTTGCCAATAGCAATATTCGTATGAGCATGCCTACACTTGATGAAGACTTATTTATTGAGTTTGTAGAAGCAATCGTTAAAAAAGAACAGGATTGGATCCCAACAAATGAAGGAGAATCTTTATATATTCGCCCATTTATGTTTGCTACTGAGCCAGCTGTGGGGGTGCATCCATCTAATTCATATAAGTTTATGATCATCTTATCACCGGTTGGTGCCTATTATGAAGAAGGTGTTAATCCGGTAAAGATTTATGTTGAAGATGAATTTGTTCGTGCAACTCTTGGAGGAACCGGATTTGCCAAATGTGGAGGAAACTATGCAGGAAGCCTTGCAGCGCAAGTCAAGGCTGAAAAATTGGGCTATTCACAAGTTTTATGGCTGGATGGAGTTCATCGAAAATACGTAGAAGAAGTAGGCTCAATGAATGTAATGTTTAAGATCGAAGGTAAGATCGTAACAGCTCCATGTGAAGGTACTGTACTTCCTGGAGTTACAAGAGATTCAATCATTACTCTATTAAAAAGCTGGGGTTATGAAATCGTTGAACGTCATTTATCCATTGATGAGTTGATGGAAGCTGGTCATTCTGGAAAACTAGAAGAAGCCTGGGGAACTGGAACGGCAGCGGTTATCAGTCCAATTGGTGAATTATATTACAAGGGCGATGTCGTAACGGTTCATGATTTTATGACTGGAGAATTGACGCAAAAACTATATGATACATTAACTGGAATTCAATGGGGAAATATCGAAGACAGCTTTGGCTGGACACGCTCTATTGAATAATTGTTTAATTTTACTTGAAAAATATTTTTGACATGGTAAACTAACAACATAAATGCAATGAATAGAAGGAGTAATCATGATTTAAGGCAGAGAGATCTTCTGGCAGGTGAAAAGAAGAGCTTAGACATGATGAAGGTAGTCTAGGAGCAGACAATCTGAAATACAGTAAGATTGTACGTACACACAACGTTATGTGAAATAAGGCATACTTTGTATGTGAATTTAGGTGGTACCACGTTTAGCACGTCCTATATAGGATGTGCTTTTTTTTAAGAAGGGAGATATTTATGGCAAAAACAATGGATACGAAGTATGATCATTTAGCTGTAGAAAAAGATATTTACTCTAAATGGGTAGAAAAAGGTTATTTTACAGCTGGTGATCTGACAAAGAAACCATACTGTATCGTTATTCCTCCACCAAATGTAACAGGGAAACTGCATTTAGGGCATGCGTGGGATACGACGCTACAGGATATTCTTTGTCGTTATAAACGATTAAAAGGATACGATGTTTTATGGGTATCTGGAATGGATCATGCAGGGATCGCAACACAGGCAAAAGTAGATGAACGTTTAAAAAATGAAGGTATTTCTCGTTATGATATTGGTCGTGAAAAATTTCTTGACCGTGCATGGGAATGGAAAGAGGAATATGCTTCTACGATCCGCAGTCAATGGGCTAAATTAGGTTTATCTTTGGATTATACTAGAGAACGTTTTACTTTGGATGAAGGCTTATCCAAAGCTGTGCGTAAAGTGTTTGTGGATCTTTATAACGATGGTCTTATCTACCAGGGGGAAAGAATCATCAACTGGGATCCAGAAGCTAAGACTGCTTTATCTAACATTGAAGTAGAACATAAAGAAATTTTAGGTCATATGTATTACTTCAAATATAAAGTAGTTGAAAATGGACAGGAACTAGTAATTGCGACAACACGTCCAGAAACAATGTTTGCCGATCAGGCTATCTTTGTTCACCCAGAAGATGAAAGATATAAAGAAATTGTAGGTATGCATGCGATCAATCCGGCAAATGGTGAAGAATTACCGATCATGGCTGATGATTATATCGACATGGATTTTGGTACAGCTGTAATGAAATGTACACCGGCACATGATCCAAATGACTTTGCATTGGCAAAAAAATACGGATTAAAGATGCCAATCTGTATGAATCCGGATGGTACGATGAATGAAATGTGCCATAAGTATGCAGGTATGGATCGTTTTGAGTGTCGTGAAGCTCTTGTAGAGGACTTTAAAAAGGCCGGTGTTGTGGACCATATTGAAGAACATATGCATCAAGTTGGACATTCAGAAAGAACGGGTGTTATCGTTGAACCATATTTGTCAAAACAATGGTTTGTTAAGATGAAACCGTTAGCTGAAGAGGTTTTAAGAAATCAAAAGATTGAAGACCAGAAGATCCATTTTGTACCATCCCGTTTTGAAAAAACATTTGAACAATGGTTGGAAAATATTGAAGACTGGTGTATTTCAAGACAGTTATGGTGGGGACATAGAATTCCTGCATGGACTAATAAAGAAACTGGTGAAATGTACATTGGAATGGAAGATCCAAAAGATAAAGAGAACTGGATCCAGGATGAGGATGTATTGGATACTTGGTTCTCCAGTGCTCTATGGCCATTTTCAACTTTAGATTGGCCAGAATCAACAGATGATCTTGCACGATATTTCCCAAATGATGTACTTGTTACCGGATATGACATTATTTTCTTCTGGGTTGCCAGAATGGCTTTCCAAACACGTTATTGCATGAAAAATCGTCCATTTAAAGATGTTTTGATTCATGGATTGGTTCGTGATAGCCAGGGCAGAAAAATGTCTAAATCTTTAGGAAATGGTATCGATCCAATGGATGTTATAGAAGATCATGGTGCAGATGCACTTAGATTCTTTTTAACAACAAATTCAACTCCAGGCTTGGATCTTCGTTTTGATGAAAAGAAGATGGAATCAAGTTGGAACTTTATCAATAAGATTTGGAATGCAGCTCGTTATGTACAGATGCAGATTGGTGATACAAAACCAACTTTAGACGTAGATTGTTTAAGCAGTGTTGATAAATGGATCTTATCTAGAATGAATGAAGTATTGGATCATGTCAGTATGAATATGGAAAAATACGAATTTGCGATGGTTGGAAACGAATTATATTCATTCATTTGGAATGATTTCTGTTCATGGTATATCGAATTAAGCAAGGCAACGTTATACAGCGAAGATCAGGCAGTTGTACAAAATACAAAAGCTGTACTATATACTGTTTTAGAGGCAATCTTAAAGATGCTTTCTCCATTTATGCCATTTGTGACAGAAGAAATCTATTTAGATTTACCGCATGATAAAGAAAGCATGAATTTAGAAACATGGCCAGAAAAAGTAAACTTTACGTATACAAATGAAGAAAAGGATGAAATGGCTTTGACGATCTCTGCGATTCAGGCTGTACGTGAAACCAAGACAGAATATGGTATGAAACCAAGCGAAGATCTTGAAATTTCATTACATGATGAACAGGGAAATTTTGTAGAATTGTCTAAAGATTCCAAGGCTATTCTAGATAAGATGTGTCATGCACATGTTGTAGAGAATCTGAACAGTGATGATGTATTATCAAGAACGATTGAAAAAGCGGTCATGACGATCAAGATGGATGATTTAGTAGATCTTGAAGCCGAAAAAGAAAAACTGACAAAAGAAATTGAACATCTTGAAAAAGAAATCAAACGTGCTAGTGGAATGCTGTCAAATCCAAACTTTGTATCCAAAGCACCGGAAGCTAAGGTCAAACAAGAAAAAGAAAAACTTGCTTCTTATCAAGAAAAGCTTGAAATGACAAAAACACAGCTTAATGAGATCTTAAAGAAAATATAATGATTGAACCGAGAGTCATCTCGGTTTTTATATTGACATATACTTAAGTTATATTTATAATTTAGACACTAAATAGTTAAGTCGCTTAATTAAAAAAGGTGGTGAGAAAATGTCAAAAGAATCGACGATCAACGTCATCAATAAAAGTATGTATACTTTGATGGAATTTACACGTAAATCAAGAGGTCCAATCACAGGGTATCGAATGCGAGATTTATATATTCTCGGTTTCATCTTCTTTGATTCAAAAGATCATCGGGCAACGATGTCGGAACTTGCAGCGCATATGAATATTACTCCAGCTGCTGCCAGCCAGATCATCTCAGGTTATGAAAAGAATGGCTGGGTCATTCGAACACGTAGTGAAAAAGATCGTAGAACAGTTTATGTCGAAATTTCAGATAAGATCAAAGAACATCTTAAGAGCAAATGGCGGGATAACCAGCAATTCTTATCGGATTTTTTAGATGAATTATCACCGGAAGATCTAGATAGCTTAGAAAGAATTTTAAATAAAGTATTAGATTATTTTGAGGAGTATTACAAATGACAAAATTAGCGCGTTATTTAAAACCATTCGTAGTACCAATACTCGTTGTGATTGGTCTATTGTTTATGCAGGCCTATTGTGAATTAACGTTGCCGGATTACATGCAGAATATTGTTAATATTGGTATTCAAAACAATGGTATTGAACATGGTGTTTATGAGCAGGTACGTGAATCTACGCTAGAGCCATTCTTGATGGTTGCAACAGATGATCAAAAAGAATTGATTGAAAATTCATATACACTTGTTACACCAGATGAAGCAAGTGAACTACAGCTTGAAGAGATTCCAGTCTTAAAAGATGAAAATGTATATGTCTTAAATGATATTTCTGATGAATCTTTTACAGAACTGGAAAATTCTTTTGCTGAGATGGATATGACATTTGCCGAAATATCCAGCGATGCAAAAGAGAAGAATGTAGAGATTCCCGTTCTTCTGATGCAAAATGGCATCAAGACTTATCGAGAACAGGCAAAAAAGCAGATTGAAGCTTTAGGTTCTTCGACAGTTTCAAGTTTGACTTGCCAAATGGTTAAGAGTGAATATGAGGCGATGGGACTTGATATGGCAGCAATCCAGCAAAACTATATCATTCACTCTGGTCTTGTTATGCTTGGATATGCTTTAGGAAGTGCAGGCTGTGCTATTCTTGTGGGTTTTTTTGCTTCTAAGATTGCAGCCGGATTATCGAAAAATCTTAGAGAAGCTGTCTTTAAAAAAGTTACATATTTTTCCAATGAGAACTTTAATAAATTTAATACTTCAACTCTGATCACACGTACAACAAATGATATTCAACAAGTCCAGATGGCCTTGGTGATGATGTTACGAATTGTTGTATATGCACCTATCATGGGAATTGGTGCTTTGTTGCATGTTATGAGCAGTGAAGCCAATATGACATGGATCATTGCCCTTTGTGTAGTGTTGATCTTATCTGTGGTCATGGTTGTTTTTATCGTTGTTATGCCTAAGTTTAAGATCATGCAGAAATTAACCGATAAATTAAATTCTGTGGTTCGTGAGCTTTTAGATGGAATGCTCGTTATTCGTGCTTTCAACAATGAAAAAGTAGAAGAAGAAAAATTTGATAAAGCCAATATGGATATCACAAAAGTTGGTTTATTTACATCTAGAGCCATGGCTATTATGATGCCAGTCATGATGTTTTTGATGAATGGTACCACTTTGTTGATCTTATGGTTTGGATCTAAGCAGGTAGATGCCGGAATGATACAGGTCGGAAGCATAATGGCATTTATGCAATATGCAATGCAGGTCATCATGGCTTTCTTGATGATCACGGTTGTATCAATTATGATTCCAAGAGCCAATGTATCGGCTTTACGTATCAACGAAATCTTAACAACAAATCTATCGATTACAGATGATGAACATGTACAGTCTTTTGATGGAAATGAACATGGAACCATACGTTTTGAAAATGTTTCGTTTCGATATCCTGGAGCTGATGAAGATATATTGACAGATATTTCTTTTGAGGCAAAACCAGGTGAGGTAACAGCCTTTATAGGAAGTACTGGTTCAGGTAAGAGTACATTGATCAATCTTGTCCCTCGTTTTTATGATGTTAGCGAAGGATCCATTTCTATTGATGGAAAAGATATCCGAAACGTGGAACAAAAAGAGCTTCGCAATAAAATTGGATATGTTCCACAAAAAGGTATCTTGTTAGCTGGAACGATTCGTTCCAATCTCTTATATGCAAATCCAAACGCAAGTGATGAAGATATTGATGAAGCTTTACGAATATCTCAATCAAAAGAATTTGTCGATACAAAACCTTTAGGAGTTGATGAACCAATTTCTCAAGGTGGAACCAACGTATCAGGTGGACAGAAACAAAGACTTTCTATCGCACGTGCTATTATCAAAAAGCCGGAAATTTATATTTTTGATGATTCTTTCAGTGCATTGGATTTTAAGACAGATGCAGCTTTAAGAGAAGAATTGATGAAATCATGTAAGAAAACTGGAAGTACTGTTTTATTGGTTGCTCAACGTATTTCGTCTATATTACATGCTGATCAAATCATCGTTTTGGATGAAGGAAGAATGGTAGGTAAGGGAACACATCAAGAGTTGATCAAATCTTGTCGTATCTATCAGGAAATTGCTTCATCTCAATTATCGAAGGAGGAATTGGCCAATGTCTAATGAAACAAGAAAACCAAGACAACATATGGGTAATCGAGGACGAAGCGTTGAAAAAGCAAAAGATTTTAAAGGAACAATGAAGAAGTTGATCAAATATCTTGCTCCTTATAAGTTTACATTTATCTTTGGTCTAATAGCTGCTGTTTTCTCTGTAGCAATCAGTGTAATTGGACCTAAAATCGTTGGTAATATCATTACTGAAGTTGCGGAAGGATTTATGGCCAAGGTCATGCAGACAGGTGGTATTGACTTTGAAAAAATTTTCCAGACAGTTATGATTTTGTTGGCAGTCTATGCTTTAAGTATGGCTTTCGAATATATACAAGGTTTCTTAATGTCTGGTGTTTCCAATAAAATGGGGTATCAGTTCCGCAAAGAAATGAATATAAAGATCGATAATTTACCACTATCTTATTTTGATCGTAATTCTCATGGCGATATTATTTCAAGATTTACCAATGATGTTGATACATTGGTTCAATCTTTAAATCAGTCATTGTCTACTCTTGTCAGCAATGTTGTAAAAGTAATTGGATTTTTGGTAATGATGTTGATGATCTCATGGAAAATGACTTTATTAGCGTTAATTGTTATACCTTTATCAATTGTTACAGTAGCTTTTGTGGTAAAACGAAGTCAAAACTATTTTAAACAACAGCAAGATTCACTTGGTGTTGTAAATGGTCACATTGAAGAGATGTATTCGGCTCATGTGGTTGTGAAGGCTTTTAATGGAGAAGAAAAGAGCATAGACGATTTTAATCGTTACAATCAGGATCTTTATAACAGTGCCTGGAAATCACAATTTCTGTCGGGATTGATGATGCCTCTTACAACTTTCATTGGAAATCTCGGGTATGTAGGTGTATGTATCTTGGGTGGAGCTCTAGCAATCAGTGGAGAAATTGCTGTTGGTGATATTCAATCTTTTATCACATATACTCGAAACTTCACACAACCAATCAACCAGATTTCTCAATCAATGAATATGTTACAAAGTACGGCTGCAGCTGCAGAACGAGTTTTCGAATTTTTAAATGAACCAGAAGAAATTAAAGATATCAAAGAAACGATTCCAGTTCGCTATGGCCTACAATCGTTGATCAAAGGTCAGGTAACTTTTGAAAATGTGAATTTTGGATATACTACAGAGAAAACGATTATTCATAATTTCTCTATGTATATTAAGCCGGGTCAAACCGTTGCTATTGTAGGTCCAACTGGAGCTGGTAAAACAACCATAGTAAAATTACTGATGCGATTTTATGAATTAAACAGTGGTAGAATTTATATTGATGGGCACGATATTACAACTTTTAGTCGAAGTGATTTACGTTCGATGGTAGGAATGGTGTTGCAGGATGCTTGGTTGTTTGAGGGAACAATCATGGATAATCTTCGCTTTGGTAAATTGGATGCCAGTGATGAAGATGTAGTCAAAGCTGCTAAAGCTGCTCATGTTGATCATTTTATACGTACGCTTGATCATGGTTATCAGACAGAATTGAATGATGAAAGTTCTAATATATCACAAGGGCAAAGACAATTATTAACAATTGCACGTGCTTTCTTGGCGGATCCTAAGATTTTGATTTTGGATGAAGCCACAAGTTCTGTCGATACAAGAACAGAAGTTTTAATTCAAAAGGGAATGGATGAGTTAATGGAAGGTCGTACTAGTTTTGTGATTGCGCATCGTTTATCGACGATACGAAATGCTGATGCGATCATAGTTATGAATCATGGTGATATTATTGAAGTAGGAAATCATGATGAATTAATGGCACGTAATGGCTTCTATACAAAACTATACAACTCACAATTTGAGGAGGATTAAAAAATTGAAGAAATACCGAATAAACCTTAATGATCTTTCAAAGGTATCTGATCCTATTTTAGAAGTCTATCATTGTTTGGATTTTGATGATGCAAACATGAGTATTGAAGATTTGTATGAGAGATTAATACAAATAAATGATACAATTGTAATTGAGCTTTGCCAAAAAAGTTTAATTAACGATGAATTGTATCAAATTATCAATTGTTTTGAAAATGTTCAACAAAAAAATGATAAAGTTTATTTAATTCATGAAGTTGATTGAAAAAATATGACCATCAAGTGAAATTTGATGGTCTCTTTCTTTATTTGATTATATACTTTTTCTAAGGAAGATTTATGAAAAAGTTACTCTATTTATCCGTTGCTGCTCTTATTTACATTTTATTTGGTATTTTTTATTACTGGAATCCTATTCTTTTGGATCAACAAGATCCCATAATAGAAATTGGTACTCAATTTGATCCGTATGAAAATGTATTGAATATTGTTTATGGAGATATCAAAGATTTAAAAATCAAAGGTAAGGTTGATACGAATACTCCCGGCGTATATTCTTTAACTTATCAATATAAAGATAGAAAGAAAACGATTAAAGTTAAAGTGACAGATTCAAAAGCACCAATCTTAGAAGTTAAAAGCATTAAAACGGATTTGCAAGAACATATCACTCCGGAATTGTTTGTAAAAAACATCAAGGATTCGTCTAAAGTTACTTTATCTTTTGAAAATGTTCCAGAATTAAAGAAGAAGGGAAAACAAAAATTAAATATACTAGCTAAAGATATTTATGGAAATAGTACAACAAAAAAAGTAATCTTGGAACGTTTAGAAGATAAAACTCCGCCAGAAATCAAAAATAAAAAAGCCATTCAAGTTTTACAAGGTTCGATGGAAGATTTTGCATCTAAAATTAGAGTAAAGGATGACTTAGATCCTAATCCACAACTTGAACTCGACACAAGGCAAGTTGATACCTTTTCGCCTGGAATTTACTCTATTCATGTAAAAGCTACAGATCGATCAAATAATATAGTTGACCAAGATGTTAAGGTTGAAGTAAAAGAGAATCCAGAATATAACAAAAAAATTGTCTATTTGACATTTGATGATGGCCCTAGCGAAAATACAATTAAAGTATTGGACATCCTAAAAGAATATGATGTAAAAGCTACTTTCTTTGTAACTGGACATGCTCCATCATATAATGATTTCATAAAAGAAGCCTTTGAACAAGGACATTCGATTGGTTTACATACGTATTCACATGATTATAAAAACATATATTCATCGACAAATGCGTATTTTAATGATTTGGATCAAATTAATTCCATGGTTGAATCTATTACTGGACAAAAATCGGATATTATTCGCTTTCCAGGAGGATCTTCAAATAGCATTAGTGCAAAGTATTCGCCAGGTATCATGAGCGAGTTAGTAAAAATGGTAAATGAAAGGGGCTATCAGTATTTTGATTGGAATGTTAGTTCAAGTGATGCTGCAGGAATTGACATTTCAAAAGAGCAGATCATTCAGTCAAGTTGTACTGATAAGTTTGATCAAATTAATCTTTTGTTTCATGATTCAGCAACGAAAAATTCTACTGTTGAGGCTTTACCTGATATTATTAAATTTTACAAAGACAGAGGGTATAAGTTCTACCCTTTAACAAAAAAATCGTATGTAGTGCATCATCAAACGACAAATTAAAAAAGACTATTATTATATTGTATTGCATCGGTGCAGTTGTACTAACATAAATAAATCGATTCATTTTTATTATTTAAGGGATTGTTGCCTATACATCAAAAGACTCAATCTCTTTTTTATACGTTTAACCTTTAAATTGTTGATATATTATATCATCTACATAAAGGATATCATATTGGACTCTACCTTTATGCAATTAAATATGAATCTAACTCTTCTAAAAATTTTAGATCAATTCTGTGCTTAACAGAAAAATTGTGTTTTTTAGATGATTTTGATTTTATCAAGAGCAACGTAAAGAGAATATACGGAAGTAGACAGTTAGTAAATCCCTTTTTAATCGTAAAGAGGCTGCAAAAATAGTTTGTTATTTTTTTACTCTAGATGTGGAAGAAGGATCTTTTTATGCTTGCGATTACCTAATATGAGTTATATCAATAAATTGAAGATTAAATGTTTTTATATCGATTATTGATCGAAACTAATAATATATCTTTTGAATTATTAATACATCCATAATCACATTGAGACTCTTCATCGGTGTATTTTCTATACAATTTCCTTTGAAATAAAATGATTATTTAATTTTATATTCTAACGAGTACTGCATAAAAAAACTCATCAGTTGTGATACAACTGTTGAGTTCCTTATTACTAGTCTTTATTTTGTGCCATTTTTTCACGATATAGATTTCTACGATCTTGTGCCGTTAATCCTTTTTTACGAATACGAATTGCATCAGGAGTTACTTCTACAAGTTCATCATCATTGATCCACTCTAATGCTTCCTCTAGGGAGAAGATACGTGGTGGTGTTAATAACATAGCTTCATCACGTCCACTGGAACGAATTGCTGTTAGTTTTTTATTCTTAAGTGGATTGACGTCCATATCAATATTCTTAGCACTTTCTCCAATGATCATTCCTTCATAAACTTCTGTTTGTGGAGAAATAAATAACTGTCCACGTTCTTGTAGATTCCATAAAGCATATGTCATAGCTTGACCTGTTTCTGTAGAAATCATTGCACCTTGCATACGTTGCGTGATTTCACCTTTATATGGTTCATAGCCTGAAATACGACGAACTAGAGTTCCTTCACCGTGTGTATCGTTAATAAATTCACTTCTAAAGCCCAATAATCCACGGGTTGGTGCAAGATATGTAATCTTAACATAACCATTTTCTTCCTCCATATCCTGCATGACACCTTTTCGCAAATTCAGTTTATTGATGATAGTACCTTGATATTCGCTTGGGGCAAGACATACAACTTCTTCAATTGGTTCAACTTTTGTTCCGTTTTCATCACGGTGCAAGATAACTTCTGGTTTGCTGACAGCTAATTCATATCCTTCACGACGCATATTTTCAATTAAAATAGAAATGTGTAATTCACCACGCCCACTGACTTTGAAGCAGTCGGCGCTGTCTGTTGGTTCTACACGTAATCCTACATTTACTTCCAATTCTTTTTCAAGTCTTTCTTTTAAATTTCGACTCGTAACGAATTTTCCGCTCTGTCCGGCAAAAGGAGATGAATTGACATGGAAATTCATTGATAGAGTTGGTTCTTCAATTTCGATTTGTTCCATAGGTTCAATGTGTTCTGGATCACAGATCGTATCACCAATGCTGATATCCGGCATTCCTGCAATCACAACAATGTCTCCAGAATGAGCTTCTTTTACATCGGTTCTAGATAAACCTTTATATACAAAAATTTTTGAAATTGTTTCCTTTTTTTCCAAACCGTCTTGATTACAACGAATATATTGTGTTCCTGGTTTCAAAACACCTTTGTAGATTCTTCCAATACCTAAACGTCCAATGTATTCATCATAGGCTAGGGCAGATACTTGCATTTGAACAGGGTCGTCATCCAAATCAGGATATACATCACAGTGTTTTAAGATTGTCTTAAATAATGGTTCAATAGAATCACTTGGGGTATTTAAATCGTATTGTACGATACCTTCACGGGCAATTCCGTACAGAATTGGGAAATCCAACTGTTCATCATTTGCGTTTAGTTCAAGGAAAAGCTCATATACTTCATCCACAACTTCTTCCGCTCTTTGATCTTTTTTATCAATCTTATTAATTAGAAGAATCGGTTTTAATCCAATTTCCAGAGCTTTTGAAAGAACAAAACGTGTTTGCGGCATTGGTCCTTCACTTGCATCAACCAATAATATAACTGTATCCACTGTACGAATGATACGTTCAACTTCACTTGAAAAGTCGGCATGGCCTGGTGTGTCAACAATATTGATCTTGACTCCATCGTGAATGACAGAGCAGTTCTTTGAATAAATGGTAATTCCACGTTCTCTTTCTAAATCGTTGGAATCCATGATACAGTCTACGACTTCTTCATTATCTCTAAAAACATCACTTTGTCTTAAAAATGCGTCAACCAATGTACTTTTTCCAGCATCGACATGGGCGATGACTGCAATGTTTAAGATTTTTTCTTTGTTTGACATTTTATTCACTCTCTTTCCTGTTAAAAAACACAACAATTATAAGGCAATGCATAAAAAAACTCAATGAATTGTGCTATAATTCCTGTATTAATATTATAAGGAAAGGTCGATATTTTATGCAAATTCGTTATTTTAGAGAATATTCACAGAACTTAGATCGATTTATGGAATTTAAAATGTATGGACATGCCGGAAAGATGTGTTTTGTCTTTCCTTGTCAGGATGGTCGCTTTTTCGAGTGGGAAGATCGTCACATGTTTGAACAGGTAGAGGATTTGATCGATCAAGGACGTATTCAGTTTTGTACAGTTGATTCAATAGATAAAGAAACATGGTCTGCCTTTGGGAATACAGCTCATAGAATGAGACTGCAGGAGCAATGGGTACACTATGTTATGGATGAATTAGTGCCTAGTGCTTTATATAAAGCAGGTCTTCCAGCTGACTCAAAATGTATGACAATGGGTGCAAGCATGGGCGGAACACATGCAGCCAATTTATTTTTCCGCTTTCCAGATCGCTTTGATAAGGTTTTAGGGATTTCAGGTGTTTATAATATGGAAGAATACTATGGTGGATATCACGATGAAAATACGTATTTAAATAACCCATGTGCGTATCTTTCGATGATGGATCCAAACCATCCATATATTCAAAAGTATAATAATTCTCAAATTATCTTTGTTGTTGGACAGGGAAGCTGGGAAGATGTTTGTAAGGCAACTTTAGGGGAATTAGCTTCTATTATGTATGAAAAAGGAATTAACGCATGGGTGGATTTCTGGGGACATGATGTATATCATGACTGGCCTTGGTGGGAACTCATGATCAAATATTTCCTTCCTCAAATGGTTTAAAATATATTGACCTGTAGTTTGATAGGCTACAGGTTTTTTTAATAAACAATAAAAAATAATAAAAAACAATTGAAACTAATAAGAAATTAGGTATAATGAGTGTAGGAGATGATTGTATGGCTAAATTGAAGAATAATGAAAGAATCGAAATCTTAAAAAAGAGAATGTTAGAAGCGCCTCGCTATGCTTCCATTGAGCAGGCAAGAATTATTACTCGTGTATATAAGGAAAATGAAGAATTAAGTACACCTAAAAAGCGTGCTTTATCTTTAGCTGCTGCATTAAGAGAATTAGAAATTGGTGTTGAACCTGAAGAACTGATCGTAGGAAATCGTACAAAAGGGGTACGTTATGGAGTTGTATTCCCAGAAAGCGGTTGTTCATGGATTGATCGTGAATTTGAAACCCTACCTACACGTGATCAAGATAAGTTCTTAGTGCGTGATGAAGATATCAAAGAATTTAGAGAAACCATCTATCCATACTGGAAAGGGCGTTCTATGGAAGATGTAATTCGTCATAACTATGGAGAAAAGATCGATGAAATTGCTAAAGTGGTAAAGATCAATCAAAAAGATCATGCCCAGGGTCATATTTGTCCGGATACGGAAATGTGGTTGCGTTTAGGCGTCAATGGATTAATTGACAAGATTCATCAGAAACAAGAATACTGCAAGCCTGAACAGGAAGAATTTTATGAATGCACATTAATTGTTTTAGATGGTGTAAAAGATTTCATGAAAAGATATCATGATCATATTTATGCGATGCTTGATGATGTAGATGATCAATATCGTGAGTCTTTACAAAATGTTGCAGATATTTGTTTAGCCTTAACGCAAAGAGCACCGGAAACATTCCATGAAGCTTTACAATCATTATGGTTCTTATTTGTTGTGTTACATATGGAATCCAATGCATCGAGCTTCTCCCCAGGAAGAATGGATCAATATTTGTACCCATATTATCGTTCAGATATTGCTTCTGGCTATATGACTCGTCAAGAAGCTTTAGAGTTAATGGAATGTCTTTGGTTAAAATTTAATCAGATCGTATACTTGCGCAATAAAAATAGTGCCAAATATTTTGCGGGATTCCCAATTGGTTTTAACGTAGCTATTGGAGGTCTTGATCAAGATGGAAATGATACTTACAACGATTTATCTTTATTGTGTTTAGATGCGCAATATGATTTAGGTTTGCCTCAGCCTAACTTGTCTGTACGTTTGAATAAAAACTCTTCTCATGAATTGATGCAGAAGGCCATTAAAGTTGTTGCCAAGGGAAGCGGTATGCCACAATTTTTTAATGATGAAGCCATCGTTCATGCGATGCATGAAGATCTGGGAATTGATTATAAAGATGCGTTGAATTATGCAATCGTAGGTTGTGTAGAATTAACGACTCATGGAAACAATTTAGGCTGGTCCGATGCCGCTATGTTCAATTTTAATAAAGTTTTAGAGCTTACTTTAAATAATGGAGTTTGTTTGTTAACGAATAAGAAGATTGGATTGAATCTGGGAAATCTTGAAACATATGAAACTTTTGAAGATTTAGAAGCGGCTTTTAAAAAACAGATTGATTATTTTATCGAAGAGATGATGAAAGCTGAGGTTGTAGTCGAAAAAGCACATCAAGATTGTCTTCCTACAGCATTCTTATCCTGTGTTATTGATGATTGCATCGATAATGGATTGGATGTAACACGTGGTGGTGCCAAGTATAATCTTTCAGGAATTCAAATGATTCAGGTTGCGAATTTAGCAGATTCTCTAGCTGCATTAAAGAAACTTGTTTATGATGAAAATAGAATTTCAAAACATGAATTGTTAAGTGCTTTACAGGCGGATTTTAAGGGCCATGAAATAACGCAAACGATGTTATTGAATAAAGTTGAAAAATACGGAAACGATGTTGCCTGGGTTGATGAACTTGGTGCAAAATGGGCCATGTATTTTAGAAATCGTATGAAAGATTATACAAATTATCGTGGCGGAAAGTATCATACTGGTATGTATACAGTGAGTGCACATGTTCCAATGGGAGAAAATGTAGGCGCTAGTCCAGATGGACGAAATGCAATGACGCCTTTAGCAGATGGTGGTTTATCAGCTGTTTATGGTAGAGACATGTCTGGTCCTACCGCGGTATTAAAGTCTGTTTCTCGCATCAGTAACAGCTGTACAACCAATGGTGGATTGTTGAATATGAAATTCTTACCAGAATTCTTTAGCACACAATCTGGTCTAGATAAATTTGAAGATTTCCTAAGAGCTTTTGTCGATTTAAAAGTTTGTCATATTCAGTTTAATGTTGTAAGAAAAGAAGATCTTTTAGATGCTAAAGTGCATCCTGAAAATCATCGTTCTTTAACGATTCGTGTGGCCGGCTATACAGCTTATTTTGTCGAACTGGCTGGTAAATTGCAGGACGAGATCATAGAGAGAACTACATATGACCACATCTAAAGCGTATGTGTTTGATATAAAACGATTTGCGGTTCATGATGGATACGGCATTCGAACAACGATTTTCTTTAAAGGTTGTCCATTACGTTGTAAGTGGTGTCAAAATCCAGAAGGTTTAGAAACAAAGCCTAGAGTTTTATGGTTTGAGAAAAACTGCATCCATTGTCGTCTATGTGAAAAGGCAAGTATGCCAAATCAAATGCATTATGATGAGCGACCATATTTTAATAAAGAATATTCAGGTGATTTTGATAATTTGGTTCATATTTGTCCATCTTCAGCTATACGTTATGATTCAACTTTATATACTGCAGAAGAATTAATATCCAAAATTGAAGAGGATAGAGTTTTCTTTAAACGAAATGGTGGGGTAACCTTTAGCGGAGGAGAGCCTTTTCTTCAAAAAGATTTTCTAGTTGATATCTTAAAGGAATGTAAGAAACGTGGCATTCATACTGCAATTGAGTCTAGTTTTTATGCTAATCTTGAGCTTGTTAAGCAGGTTGTTCCATATCTTGATTTAATCTTTGCCGATTTAAAAGTGTTTGATGAAACGGATCATAAAGCGATGACTGGAGTTTCTAATCAAAAGATCCTGCAAAACATTGAATATTTATTAACGAGTGAGCATAAAGATAAAGTAATCATTCGTACACCTCTTATTCCTGGCTATAATGCGACTGAGAGAAACTTAAGTCAAATTTCAAGTTTTATATCCAACTTATATCCGGAAGTAAAATATGAATTGTTGAATTACAATCCTTTGGCTTCCAGCAAGTATGATCTTGTAGATATGGAATATGAGCCTGGAAAGCTAAAGCCTTTTGCTCCAGATGAATTAGAAACATTTAAAAATATCGTCAAGGAAGCAGGAATCAAAAAAATTATTGAGGTTTAATTATCTGATAGAGAAATTCTCTATCAGTTTTTTTATAAAAAAAGAATTCGCAATTTACGAATTCTTCTTATTCATTCTAATTCTATGCATCAAGATTTATCCAACAAGGATAACATCGCGAATGCCAGGGACTTCATCCATTAATAGAAGCTTGATTCCACTTGAGAAATCCTCTGTTGCCATCATACATCCAGCACAGGCTCCTCTAAAAGCAACATAAACATAAGCATGTTCATCAATACCTAAAAGTTCAATGTCACCGCCGTCATGTTGTATATAAGGACGAATCTTATCGAGGCATGCTTCGACTGCCATGCCATCTGGCATTTCCATTGTTTCTTCAGCCATAGTTTCAACTCCAATCTATTAAAAAATCAAAGGTGTCAATAGTAGTGGTATGATCAATCCAACAACGAATCCACCGACTACTTCGATAAATTTATGACCCAGAACACTTTTAAGTTGTTCCTGATAAATCGGTTCATCGAATTCAATCAGAGAAGCTTCTTTTAAATCATCAACCAGTTGTTTGACCAATTCAATATTTTTCCCTGAATAGTATCGCACATGACAGGCATCATACATTACTATAAAGGAAAAAATTGCCGTGATCGCAAATAATGTCGAATCAAATCCTTCCTGAATTCCTACAGCCATGGACAGTGCAGTGACTGTCGAACTGTGGGAGCTTGGAAAACCACCACTGGCAATGACCCAGTGAAGATCCCACTTTCCTGACTTGAAATAATAAACGATCGTTTTACCTACCTGTGCAACAACATTGGCAAGCAATGCGGATACAAGAGGGTAAAGTGCTGAGGGGATCATATGTTTCACTCTCCTTAAACATTATGTATTATAGCACACAAAATTAAAAATCGTGGTATAATTGCATTGAAATCAAAAACCGGAGGTAGATTAATATGATTCAGTTAGATCTAAATCACGCTCATTTAAAAGAAAATGTGAAAGATTATCAGGAACAAGTCGTATCAATCGATAAACAGCTTGTTTCTAAAACTTGTCTAGGCAATGATTTCATTGGCTGGATGACTTGGGCAAATGACTATGATAGAGAAGAGTTTGCCCGTATCAAAGAATGTGCTAAAAAGATTCGTGAAAACAGTGAAGTTTTCGTTGTATGTGGTATAGGTGGTTCATATCTTGGAGCGCGTGCGGCTATCGAAATGATCAATGGTCTTTATGCAGATAAAAAACCAGAAATCATTTATATGGGAAATACATTCTCAAGCTCATATATTGCACAGGTAATGGACTATATCAAAGATAAAGAAGTAACGGTTAATGTTATTTCTAAATCAGGAACAACAACGGAAACAGCTTTAGCATTCCGTATCTTAAAACAATTTATGGAAGAAAAATATGGTGATGAAGCTAAGAACCGAATTATTGCCACAACGGATAAAGCACGTGGAACTCTAAAAGCGCTTGCAACTAAAGAAGGTTATGAAACTTTTGTGATTCCAGATGATATTGGTGGACGTTTCTCAGTTATTACTCCTGTTGGATTATTACCTATTGCCGTAGCAGGTATCGACATTGATGAACTTATGAAAGGTCTTCATGATGGAATGGGAGAATATGGTGATCCAGATTTAGATAAAAACCCAGCATATCGTTATGCCGTAGCTCGTCGTATCTTACAAAATGAAGGATATGATGTTGAATTATTTGTAAACTATGAACCTCAGATGCAAATGGTTGCTGAATGGTGGAAACAATTATTCGGTGAAAGTGAAGGTAAAGATGGAAAGGGTATTTTACCTGATTCTGTATGTTTCTCAACGGATCTTCATTCTTTAGGACAATTTGTTCAGGAAGGAAAGAAAGTGTTATTTGAAACAAATCTTTATGTAGATAAACCAATGATCGATGTTACTTTCCCTAATGATGAAGCCAATGAAGATGGTATGAATTATCTTGCAGGAAAGAGCGTTGACTGGGCAAATAAAATGGCGGCTCAGGGAACATTGATGGCACACGAAGAAACAGGTGGTGTTCCAAATATCTTGTTAACAATGCCGGATATGAGTGCATACAGTTTTGGTAATATGTGCATGTTCTTCTTTAAAGCAATCGCAATGACTACTTTGATGAATGACTCAAATCCATTTAACCAGCCAGGTGTTGAGGTTTATAAAAAGAACATGTTTAAATTATTAGGAAAAGAATAGTTAATTTTGGTACAGCATATGTTTGCTGTACCAAATTATTTATTAGTTAGCTATGTTAAACATAATTAACGTTAAAAATGAAATTTTCCTTTAAAAACGCTTTCTAAAATCGTATAATAATACAGGTATAGTTTTACTAATCAGGATAAGGAGGACAAAGTTATCATGCCTAGAGCAAAACAATCAATGGATGGTAATACTGCTGCGGCTCACGTTGCCTATGCGTATACTGAAGTTGCTGCGATTTACCCCATTACACCATCTAGTCCTATGGCTGACTCTGTAGATCAGTGGGCAGCTGCTGGACAGAAGAACATTTTCGGAAATCAAGTTGTAGTAAGTGAACTACAGTCTGAGGCTGGTGCTGCCGGTGCCGTTCACGGTTCTTTGGCTGCTGGTGCTTTGACAACTACATTTACTGCATCACAGGGATTATTGTTAATGATTCCTAATATGTATAAAATTGCCGCTGAGCAATTACCATGTGTTTTCGATGTTTCTGCACGTACTGTTGCAACACATGCATTGAACATCTTTGGTGATCACAGCGACGTTTATGCATGTCGTCAGACAGGTTTCGCAATGCTTTGTGAAACAAACCCACAGGAAGTTATGGATTTATCTCCAGTAGCTCACTTAGCTGCTCTTGAAGGTAAAGTGCCATTCATCAACTTCTTCGATGGATTCCGTACATCTCACGAAATTCAGAAGATCGAAAAATGGGACTATGAAGATCTAAAAGAAATGTGTCCAATGGATGCAGTTGAAGAATTCCGTAACCATGCTTTGAACCCAGAACATCCAACAATGCGCGGTTCTCATGAAAACGGAGATATTTTCTTCCAACACCGTGAAGCATGTAACTCTGTTTACGATGCATTACCAGCTGTTGTAGAAAAATACATGAACAAGATCAACGAAAAATTAGGAACTAACTATGGTCTATTCAACTACTATGGTGCTCCAGATGCTGATCGTGTAATTATCGCAATGGGTTCAATCAATGACGTTGCAGAAGAGGTTATCGATTACTTAACAGCTAAAGGTGAAAAAGTTGGTTTGATCAAAGTTCGTTTATATCGCCCTTGGTCTAGCAAACACCTATTGGCAGTTCTTCCAGAAACAGTTAAGAAAATTGCTGTTCTTGACCGTACAAAAGAACCTGGTGCATTAGGTGATCCATTATACTTGGATGTTGTTACAACACTTCGTGAAGCAGGATTGGATACAATCAAAGTTTGTGCAGGTCGTTATGGTTTGGGTTCTAAAGATACTCCACCATCAAGCGTATTTGCCGTATACACTGAATTGTTGAAAGATGAACCAAAACCTCGTTTCACAATTGGTATTGTCGATGACGTAACTTACTTGTCATTGCCAGAAGTTAAACCAGCTCCAATCACTTCAGCTCCTGGAACTGTAGAATGTAAATTCTGGGGACTTGGTGGAGATGGTACTGTTGGTGCTAACAAGAACTCAACTAAGATCATCGGTGACCATACAGATAAATATATTCAGGCATACTTCCAGTATGACTCTAAGAAAACAGGTGGTATCACTATTTCTCACTTACGTTTTGGTGATAACCCAATCAAATCTCCTTACTACATCAACCAGGCTGACTTCGTAGCTTGTCATAACCCTTCTTATGTAGTTAAAGGATATAAGATGGTTCAAGATGTAAAACCTGGTGGTGTATTCATGATCAACTGCCAGTGGTCTGATGAAGAATTAGACAAACATATGCCAGCTGAAGCTAAGAAATATATCGCTGATAACAACATTCAGCTATATACTATTAACGCAATCGATAAAGCAATCGAAATTGGTATGGGTAAACGTACTAACACGATCCTTCAGTCAGCATTCTTTAAATTAGCTAACATCATGCCTATTGATGAAGCTGTTCAATACATGAAAGAAGCTGCTAAGAAATCGTATTCTAAAAAAGGTGATGCAGTTGTAGAAATGAACTACAAAGCTATCGATGCTGGTGTAGATGCAACTCATAAAGTAGAAATCCCAGCTTCTTGGTCAAATCCAGAACCAGATGCTGCACCTGCTCCATTAAACGGACGCCCAGCTACTGTTAAGATGGTTCAGGATATCATGAATCCAGTTAACATCATGAATGGTGACAGCCTTCCAGTATCTGCATTCAAAAACAATGCTGATGGACAATGGGAAACTGGTGCTGCTGCTTACGAAAAACGTGGTACAGCTGTTACAGTTCCTGAATGGGATGCTACTAAGTGTATCCAGTGTAACCAGTGTGCATTCGTATGTTCACATGCTACAATTCGTCCATTCATCCTTGATGAAAAAGAAGCTGAAGCTGCTCCAGAAAATATCAAACTTGCAGATTCTAAACATGCCCCAGGTATGAAGTATACTATGAGCGTTACTCCACTTGACTGTATGGGATGTGGTGAATGTATCACTGTATGTCCAACAGGCGCTATCAAGATGGTACCTCAGGAATCTCAGGCAGATCAGCAGCCAGTATTTGATTACCTAGTAGCTAATGTAGGTAAGAAGAAAACAAACTTTGCTGATAACACAGTTATCGGTTCTCAATACAACCAGCCATTGTTAGAGTTCTCTGGTTCATGTGCAGGTTGTGCTGAAACTTCATATGCTCGCTTAGTAACTCAGTTATTCGGTGAACAGATGTATATCTCTAATGCAACTGGATGTTCATCAATTTGGGGTGGACCAGCTGCTACATGTCCTTACACTGTAAATAAAGATAGCTTACAGGGACCAGCTTGGGCTAACTCTTTATTCGAAGATAACGCTGAACATGGTTATGGTATGCATTTAGGACAGAAAGTATTGCGTGAACAAGCAATCACTAAATTGTCTCAGATGGCAGAATGCGAAAACGCAACTGAAGAATTCAAAGCTGCTTATGATAAGTTCATGGAAACAAAAGAGGATACTCGTGCTAATGCACCAGCTGCAAAAGCATTGATTTCTGAACTTGAAAAGGCTGCTGAAAATGGATGTGAAGATGCTAAAGAAGTATTAACTAAGAAACAGTATCTTGCTAAAAAATCTGTATGGATCTTTGGTGGAGATGGTTGGGCTTATGACATCGGTTTCGGTGGACTAGACCACGTACTTGCTTCTGGTGAAAACGTAAACGTAATGGTATTCGATACAGAAATGTACTCAAATACTGGTGGACAGGCATCTAAAGCTTCTAACATTGGTGAAGTTTGCCAGTTCGCTGCAGCAGGTAAAGAATTGAAGAAAAAATCACTTGCTGAAATCGCTATGACTTACGGATATGTATATGTAGCTCAGATTGCTCTTGGTGCTAACCCAGCTCAGGCTATTAAGTGTATTGCTGAGGCTGAAGCTTACGATGGACCATCATTGATCATCGGTTATGCTCCATGTGAATTACACGGTATCGCTAAGGGTGGTATGAACCACTGTCAGGATGAAATGAAGAAAGCTGTTAAAGCTGGTTACTGGAACTTATTCTCATTCAATCCAGATAAGAAGAAAGCTGGACAGAACCCATTCACATTAACTTCAAAAGAAGGTGACGGTTCTTATCAGGAATTCTTAAATAACGAAGCTCGTTACACTCGTTTAGTTAAACCATTCCCAGAAAGAGCTGAAAAACTATTCAGTGAATCTGAAAAGGCGGCTAAAGAACGTTTCGAACACTTACAGAGACTTGTTGAACTTTATAAATAAGATCTGTTATTAAAGAGGAGTTGAAACTCCTCTTTTTTTAAATTTTCTACAGTTTAAAAACAACATTTCATGATTTGTATACAAATGTAAAAAAAGTTAATTTTTTGATTGAAATCAAAATTTTATAGGTCTATAGTGGAATGGTGTCAACAAGGAGTTGTTAATATGTTAGATACATTGAAAGAACTTCAAAAACAGAAAAAGATCCGTTTTTGTATTTCCGTATTTATGGTTACCTTGAGTGCTTTTGTTCAGGTGTATATCATGCAGGTATTTATGGAACCTTCAAACCTTTTATCGGGAGGTTTTACAGGTATTTCTTTATTGATAAATAAGATTTTGGCACTTGTTGGAATTAATTTTCCGGTTTCTGTAGGAATTATCTTATTAAATGCACCAGCGGCTATCTTATGTTATAAATATGTTTCTAAACGTTTTACTTTCTTGAGCTGCCTTCAATTTGGTCTGGTTTCATTATTCCTGGAAATATTCACCTTTGAACCCTTTATCGATGATCAGACTTTGAATGTGTTATTTGGTGGTCTTTTATGGGGCTTCTCCATATCTTTAGCTTTACGAACTGGTGGTAGCACTGGAGGCACTGATTTTATAGCTCAGTTTGTTTCCAACAAGATCCATAAAGGTATTTGGGATTATGTATTTGCGTTTAACTGTTGTATGTTGGTCATATTTGGAGCTATCTTTGGATGGGTTCACGCAGGATATTCAATTGTATTCCAATTCTTGTCTACAAAGGCGATTTCGAGCTTATATCAGCGGTATAATCAAGTTACAATAGAATTTATTACCTCAGATCCAGATCCTGTGATTGATGCGTTTATGGCAGTTGTACGACATGGTATGAGCGTTTTTGAAGGATATGGTGGATATAGTCAAAGAAAGATATATTCATGCAAGGCTGTAGTGAGCAGTTATGAAGTTCACGATGCGATAGAAAATGTTCGAAAAGTCGATCCTAAAGTTATCGTTAATACGTATCATACCGCAAACTTCTATGGAAATTTTTATCAAAAACCAATCGAATAGGCGAATGCCTATTCTTTTTTTTGAGCTTTTTGCTTTTCATTTTTAAAGATTTAAGTAAAATATAATGGTTGAGAGGTGATTGATATTATCTTACATTTATTATCACATACATTTGAAGATACATGGTTAACGTTTCCTATCTTACTAGTTACATATATAATCATTGAAATATTTGAAAGAAGACCTTCTAGTAATGATGATCGTATCTTCTTTCTATTACAAAAACTCGGCCCAGTTCTTGGGGCCTTGTTAGGATTGTTGCCACAATGTGGTTTTAGTATTTTGGCCGCCATGTTGTATCTTCAAAAGAATATAACACTTGGAACCATGCTTAGTGTCTTTATTGCCACTAGCGATGAAGCCATTCCTGTCTTATTATCTAATCCGGAAATGTATTCTACATTACCGATATTGTTGATCTTAAAATTTGGTATTGCAGTATTGGTTGGATATATTGTAGATTTTATTTTTAAACCGGATATTATTAAGTTTGAAAATATGGAAGAAGAGGATATTGATGAAGAGGATTATGAAGAAACGGCTGTTGGATCCAGTTGTCCTTGTTGTTATACACAGTATCCTTTAATCGTTAGTGCTTTACTTAGATCTTTAAAAATATTTGCATTTATTTTTGTTACAACATTTATTTTTACAGGATTAATCGAATGGATAGGGGAAGAGAATTTACAAGCTTTCTTGTTGACTGATTCTGTTTTCCAACCTATTTTTGCAGCTGTTTTTGGCTTTATTCCAAACTGTGCTGCAACGGTCATACTTTGCCAGTTATACATAGCTCAGGCATTGAGTTTTGGATCTTTATTGGCTGGATTAATTACCAATGCTGGATTGGGAATCTTAGTGTTAATCCAATATGGAGCTTCTAAAAAAGAAATATTTAAAACAATTGGTATATTATTTTTAGTAGCGATTATTTCTGGCTTTCTATGTATTATTTTTGCATAGAAAGCTTTTTTGTATTGACATTAAATATATAAATGAATGATATCAAAAAAATCCATCATCGATAGATGATGGATTCATTTATTAGATGGTGGGGACGGTGGGACTTGAACCCACACGGGATTAACTCCCAACGGATTTTAAGTCCGTTGCGTCTGCCTATTTCGCCACGACCCCAACGTTTGGAGGTTCCGACCGGATTTGAACCGGTGATCACAGAGTTGCAGTCTATTGCCTTACCGCTTGGCTACGGAACCAACTGCCTTAATATAATATAATATATACACAATTTTCGCAAGTATTTTTTACAAAAAAAGATATATTTTTTAAAGTGGTAAATTTTGACAATAATGTTTCTTATCAATGATGATCTTATACACCCTTCAGTTAATACTTTTTTTGTACCAGAATCTAAAGTTAAAGAAATCCATGAAGGATCCACGATTCCAAATTCAATCTCATTTTCATCTTGATACCAAACTCGAATGGATGTACAAGTACCATAACATTCTATTTTGGAATTACATACTATCCCAAAGTATTCTATAAAACTTTTATCATGTACCAAAAATGATTTATTACTTGAAATAATCATAATATCAAAATCTGAGCCCATAATATTTGTTTCCGTTGCGACTGAACCTACGACAAGAATGCATTCTATATCCGATGTGTGCTGACCAATTTCTTTTAATTTTTTAAAAACTTGTTTATACAAGATATCTTTCCTCCATACTTATATAAAATAGCTTATAAAAAACTACTTCACGAATGACTCTTTAAATGAGTTGTTGATAATAGAAGAAAAGATAGCCCTAAAAGTAAAAATGTTATACCAATTGTTGTATTCCCATCTAAAAAGTTCATAAGAGCTACAAACAAAATACATATTGAAGATAACAAGAAACATGTAAAAATAAATTTTTCTTTATTCTTCTTTATCATAATATCGTCCTTAAAATCTAATTTGATTTTATCACTTTATTGAAAAATTGATTATTAATATCTTTAAAAATATAATTATTAAAAAAGAAGAAACTCAATTTAGAGTTTCTTCTTTACTTTTATTGGGAAATTTAATTAGTCGCGTTCAACGATTGTAGCGCAACCCATTCCTCCACCGATGCAAAGAGTAGCTAAACCTTTCTTAGCATCGCGTTTCTGCATTTCATGTAGTAGGGTAACTAGGATACGGCATCCAGAAGCACCAACAGGGTGTCCTAATGCGATAGCTCCACCGTTTACGTTAACTTTGCTCATATCAAAGTTAAGGTCTTTAGCAACAGCAACGCTCTGAGCAGCGAAAGCTTCGTTTGCTTCAATTAGATCCATATCATCTACAGTTAAACCTGTACGTTCCATAACTTTTCTTGTAGCAGCAACTGGTCCGATACCCATAATTTCTGGTTCAACACCAGCAAGAGCACCATCTACCCAAGTAGCCATAGGTGTGACGCCTAATTCTTTAGCTTTTTCTTCGCTCATTACTACGATTGCAGCAGCTCCATCGTTAATACCTGAAGCATTACCAGCTGTAACCAATCCGCCTTCTTTACCAGAGCAGCAACGAAGTTTTGATAATATTTCAACAGTTGATCCAGCACGAGGGCCTTCGTCTTTCTTAAATTCAACGATTTCTTTTTTAACTTTTACTGGAACTGGAACGATTTCATCATCGAATTTTCCTTCATTCTGAGCTTTTTCAGTTTTCTGCTGGGAATTAGCAGCAAATTCGTCTAATTCTTCACGAGTCAAACCATATTTATCACAGATGTTTTCTGCTGTGATCATCATATGGTAATGATTGAATGCATCAGTTAATGCATCATTAGTCATTGTATCAATGATCTTAGCATCATTCATACGGTAACCGAAACGTGCTTTTGTAAGTGCATATGGAGCCATTGACATGTTTTCCATACCACCTGCTACAACGATATCAGCCATACCAGCTTTGATCATAGCTGCAGCCTGGTTAACACAGTTAAGACCTGAACCACAAACAACGTTTAATGTAACAGCAGGTACTTCAATAGGTAAACCAGCTTTGATAGATGCCTGACGAGCAACGTTCTGTCCCTGTGCAGCCTGAATAACGCATCCCATCAAAACTTCATCAACTTGTTCTGGTTTAACACCAGCGCGATTTAAAGCTTCTTTGATGACGATAGCACCAAGATCAGCTGCAGGTGTATTGCTTAGAGCACCGCCCATTTTACCAATAGCAGTACGACAAGCACCAGCTAAAACAATTTTTTTACTCATTTTCATTTCCTCCATTATTGAGATAAGTAAATTATCTTACACACATGACTTTATCACAGGTAACTCTTAAAATCAATGAACAAATTATTTTTTTCACAAGTTAAAATCATCTTTTTTTTAACAACTTAATAATTTCATTTTACATAATATGTTTCTTAATAATAAAATGTTTATAGAAGGAATTTATTATGAAAATATTAATTATTGAAGATGATAAAGAATTGGCTTACACATTAAAAGATATCCTGGAACATAATGCTTTTGATGTCATGATATGTTTTACATTTGAACAAGCTTATCAAGAATTAAATAGAGCATATGACTGTTATCTAATAGACAATCGATTGCCGGATGGATGTGGATTAGATTTATGTAAATTAATTCGAGAAATTACCGATGATCCAATTGTCTTTATTTCTTCAGATACAAATGAATCAAGTATTTTAAAAAGTTATGAATTTGATGCAGATGATTATATTGAAAAACCATTTCGTATAAAGGTTCTTCTAGCAAAAATTCAATCTGTTTTAAAAAGAGCAGGGAAATGGAATCAAACAATCTCACTTAACGATTCAATATTAAACTTAAATCAGCAAACACTTACAATTGAGGAAACAACTTTTTCGTTATCTATTAGCGAAGTTGCTATCGTGGAAAGTTTATTTTCAAAATATCCTAATTATGTAAGTCGACAAGATTTGACAAAAGCTATTTATTCAAAGACCAATCATGAAACATCTTTAGCTACTGTAAGTACACGAGTTTCTGAATTAAATAGCAAATTAAATGGTAAATATATTGAAAGTTCTAGAAATAAAGGATATAGGTGGATCTTATGAAAAAAAGCTATAAATTACTCATTCCTCTAGCTATCATACTATTTTTGATCTTATTCTTTCTACTTCTTTTGGCGCATGATTATTTAAATCAGATGATAACGATTGCGACTGCCAAAGACCCTTTATATTCTCTTTTTAATAAGCCTGATCAAACAACAATTATTCATGCATATGATGAATTAGATAATCTTGGATATGGGCAAAGTGGAGTGACATATCTTTTTATATGCTTATTCAAAAATACATATTTTTGTTGCATTATGATCTTGATTTGTTTAATCTTTTTTGGCTTTTTATTCTATTTGAGTATTCCAATGGTTGAGAGCCACTTCGTCCAATAGAGAGAGCCAGCCAATCCATTGGAGTGAGCCATAGAATC
>NZ_JAQLXG010000016.1:0-49246 GCF_028321995.1 Faecalitalea cylindroides | reverse complement strand
GACAAAAAGGACTGGAGTTTCCATTTAAGGAATTCCAGTCCTTTTTTAGATCTAACTTTTAACTGTTAGACCCCCTTTTTTATCTTTTTATCTTGACGTTATGGAAATAATTGTTACAATTAAATTAACGTATGAACAATTGTTCATATATAAAGGAGAACAGTTATGAAAAAGACATATAAAATTGATGTAGATTGTGCAAATTGTGCAAACAAGATGGAAGAAGCTGCCAATAAAACAGAAGGTGTTAAAAACGCAGTTGTAAATTTCATGACATTAAAAATGATCGTGGAATTTGAAGATGGTGTTAACGCAAAAGAAGTTATGGGTCGTGTTTTAGACAATTGTAAAATTGTTGAAGATGACTGCGAAATCTTTTTCTAGGAGATTTTAATGGAAAAGAATAATATAGAATGTTGCGAAAAGATCGAGGTTCATGAAGAATTATTAAAAATCGTTCAAGAAAAAATGCCAGACGAAGTGAAGCTATATGATTTGGCGGAATTATTTAAGATCTTTGGAGATTCTACAAGGATTCGTATCTTATTTGTATTATTTGAAGCCGAAGTATGTGTCTGTGATTTAGCGCAGGCTTTGAATATGAAACAATCGGCAATCTCTCATCAATTAAGAATTTTAAAACAAAATAAGTTGGTGAAGAGTCGTCGAGAAGGGAAATCTGTGTTCTATTCATTGGCTGATCAACACGTTCGAACAATTATTGGTCAGGGAATGGAACATATTGATGAGGATTAAAAAAATAAGGAAGTTTATTTCCTTATTTTTCTTTAAGATGATGTGCAGCCATAGCTAGAATTTCTTCAACGTGTTCATCATCCAGTGAATAATAAACTGTTTTTCCATCTTTTCTAGATTTAACGAGCTTTGATATACGCAATGCCTTTAATTGATGAGAAATGGCTGATTTTGTCATGTTTAAAACGTTGGCTAAATCAGATACGCACATTTCTGAGTGCTGTAAAGAAATTAGTAATTGAAGTCGGGTACTATCAGACATAACCTTAAAGAAATCGGATAGATCCATGATTTCATCAAAATTAGGAAGGCTGTTTTTTACTGTATCTACAAGATCTTGGTTTTGAGGCGCACAATCACAACGGTTTTCTAACATAGAATTCCCCCTTTATTGACATTATAGTTGAAAGATTGAACAATTGTCAAAAAAGAGATGCTTTTATGTTGACAGTTGAACAATCAATACACTATAATATGTATAAAGTTGAATATTTGTTCAATTGTTTGAATAAGAAAAGGAAGAGATATTATGAACAAGAAACAAAAGAAAATGCTGATTCGAATTATTATCGCCTCGATTTTATTTATTGGTTTAAAATTAGTTCATCTACCTGAAATGGTTAATGTTATTCTTTCTTTAGCAACTTATTTTCTGATTGGGTATGATATATTAACTAAAGCTGTTAAAGGAATTTTGAAAAAACAGGTATTTGATGAAAACTTTCTAATGGCTGTTGCGACAGTTGGAGCTATAGCTCTTGGAGATTATAGTGAAGGAACCGCCGTTATGTTGTTTTATCAGATTGGAGAATGGTTCCAAAGTTATGCAGTTGGAAAATCTAGAAAGAATATTAGTGAATTGATGGATATTCGTCCGGATTATGCCAATATTGAAAATGAAAACGGTGATCTTATGCAAGTAGATCCTGATGAAGTTGAAATTGGTACGATCATAATTGTAAAGCCCGGAGAAAAAATTCCAATTGATGGAATTGTTGTGGAAGGAAATTCCACTTTAAATACAAGTGCATTAACGGGAGAAAGCTTACCAAAGGATGCCTCAATAAATGATGAAGTTATCAGTGGATGTATCAATTTAACGGGATTATTAAAAATTAAGACAACTCGTGAATTTGGAGAATCAACTGTCTCTAAGATCTTAGACATGGTAGAAAATGCCAGTTCTAAGAAATCAAGATCTGAAGCCTTTATCTCTCGATTTGCCCATTACTATACACCAGCCGTTGTATATAGTGCTTTAGCCTTAGCTATTCTTCCTCCAATCGTGTCTCTTTTGATGGGGATAGATTCGAATTGGTCAGAATGGATCTATCGAGCTTTAACATTCTTGGTTATCAGTTGTCCTTGTGCTTTAGTTATTAGTATTCCATTAAGCTTCTTTGCCGGAATTGGTGGTGCAAGCAATGCCGGTGTCTTGGTTAAAGGATCTAACTATCTAGAGGCATTGGCATCGACAAAATATGTAGTCTTTGATAAGACTGGAACCATGACACAAGGTGTCTTTGAAGTGAGTGGTATCCATCATGCAAGTATTGAAAAAGACAAATTATTAGAGTTAGCTGCAATGGCAGAAAGTTATTCTTCACATCCTATCAGTAGATCTTTATTGCAGGCATATGGAAAGCCAGTGGATAAAGAGCGAATTAAAAATGTAGAAGAAATCAGTGGACATGGAGTGATTGCGCAGATCGATGATAAAGAAGTTCTTGTAGGTAATGATAAGTTAATGAAAAAGTATGGCATTGAATATAAGCCTTGTCATGATGTAGGAACAATCGTACATATTGCGATTGATCAAAAGTATGTAGGACATATTTTAATTTCAGATAAGATCAAACCTCATGCTAAAGAAGCTATCGCAAGATTGAAAGAAGTTGGCGTTAAAGAAACGATCATGTTAACAGGAGATGTTAGAACCGTTGCCAATAAAGTAGCTTCTGATTTGAATATTGATAAAGTGTATAGTGAACTATTACCGCAGGATAAAGTAAATAAAGTAGAAGAATTGTTGGAAAAGAAACAAGAAAAAGAAAAACTAGCCTTTGTGGGAGATGGTATCAATGATGCTCCTGTATTGTCTAGAGCAGATGTAGGGATTGCCATGGGCGCTTTAGGTAGCGATGCCGCTATTGAAGCAGCGGATATTGTTTTAATGGATGATGATCCATTAAAGATTGCCAAAGCTATTAAAATCGCAAAAAAATGTTTACGTATCGTATATGAAAATATTTATTTTGCGATTGGTGTAAAGATCATCTGTTTGATCTTAAGTGCTTTTGGTATTGGAAATATGTGGTTAGCTATTTTTGCCGATGTTGGTGTGATGGTGATTGCGGTATTAAATGCAATTCGTACATTAAATGTGAAGAAGTTATAATGTTAGCTAGGATGCTTATAAAAAGGCATCCTTTTTTATGTAGGGATAAAAAAGAGGAAAGACATCGTGTCGATCCTCAGCTTAATTATAAGATATTAAAATGTTTTAAGGCTTTGTAAATACCGTCGTTTTCTGAAGCGTCAGTAATATAATCAGCCGCTTCTTTTACACAGTCTTCGGCATTCTGCATGGCAACACCTATTTGAACAAATCTTAGCATGTCGATATCATTTTCTCCATCACCAAATGCCATTGTTTCTTCCTGCTTGATATCATAGTAGGAAAGGATATCTTTGATACCAATTGATTTTCCTCCAGTATTGGAAATGATATCTACACCATAAGGATTCCAACGTGTTAATTTACAATTGTTAAGTCTATTCATGATCAACTGTGATTCTTTCTCATTTGAAAATGCAGTGACTTGATAGATGTTTCCACCTTGGTATTCTTTAATAGGTGGTAAATCGGTTGCGATGGCGTCTTGTGCATGTTTTACGTATTCATTCACAAAATTAATGTAGAGCTCTTTGTCTTGAACAAGTACCAGTGGGATTTCTTTTTGTTTGAAGAGTTTTAATGTATTTTCTGTATCTTTTTTATTAAACGGATAGGATTGAATGATTTCTTTATCTTTGTTGAAGATTAGCTGTCCATTTAAACAGGCGTATCCATCAAAGGGGATATCTCGAATTGGTTGTTCTTCAATTTCGCATACATGTCTTCCAGATGCGATAAAGATTTTGATCCCTTTTTCCTGCAGCTTAGTTAAAGCAAATCTAGTGCTGTCGGCAAAGGAGCCATCTGTACTGGATAGCAGTGTTCCATCTATATCAAAGAAAATTGCCTTGATCATTTCTTTCACCTCGAGCCTTATTGTATAAGAAAAACAATGTCTTTGCGAGTTTTGTTTGATGGATTTATCATAGATTTTACAAATTTGTATCGTCGATAATTTTTTTCTTCTTAACATTTGGTTCAATAAAATTTTTATAAGAATACTCCCATAGGATCTTGGAACCTAACTTCGTTTTTTCGTTTCGTTTTAAGATTTGTGAAAGGCGAACCTTATTTTCTTCCCACATCTTTCCATTTGTTGCATCATTTAACATCACTGGTTGAAAATTATCCATTGTATGAGCAAAATGGGCTTCTGGTGTTTCGTTGTTTTCAAATTCTTCCCAAAGCATTCTAAATTTCACTTTTTGATCTTCAGGAAGCAATCCAAAGATGCGATCTGCTGCTTTTGTTTCACGTTCTCTTTGTGTTTTAATTCCTTTTTGATCATAAGCATATGTATCTCCAGCATCAATTTCAACGATATCATGGATCAATAACATGGAAATGGTTTTTAAAATATCAATTTCCTCGTTGGCATACTCACTTAAAAGCAGTGTCATTATGGCCATGTGCCATGCATGTTGGGCATCATCTTCTTTTTGTATGCCGTTTGTCAATAAGGTCTGGCGTGTGATCGTTTTTTCTTTATCAATTTCTTTTATAAAACTAATTTGTTTATCCAATCGTTCTTTCATAAGTGCCTCCAATTAAATTCATTATACATTTTTTTGGCAAGACAAAAAATAACTTGTATAATATGAACATATTTAAAGGAGAAATAAGATGACAAGACAATATTGGCGAGCATCAAATCTATTAAATCCAGTACCGGCTGTTATGGTTTCCTGTGCAGATAAAGAAGGTAGAGCGAATGTGATGACAGCTGCCTGGGCAGGGACAATCTGTTCAGATCCGGTTATGGTCTCTGTTTCAATTCGCAAAGAGCGTTATTCATATCAAATCATCAAAGATACAAAAGAGTTCGTGATCAATTTAACAACGGCTTCTCTAGCCAAGGCAACTGACTATGTTGGTGTACGTTCTGGCAGGAATATTGATAAATTTTCCTTGGAAGGAGATCTAAAGCTGACAAAACAACCATCAAAATGCGTAAAAGCTCCTTCAATCTTGGAAAGTCCAGTTTGTTTGGAATGCAAGGTGAAAGATATCATTGAACTAGGAACACATGATATGTTTATTGGTGAAGTTGTTTGTACATCGGTAGATGATGCCTATTTGGATGAGAATGGAAGATTAGATCTACAAAAAGCGGATTTAATTGCCTATAGTCATGGTGAATATTATCGATTGGGACAAAAAATAGGAAAGTTTGGTTTTTCTGTTCAAAAGAAAAAACGCAAGAAAAGAAAATAGTGAATTCGACAATAGTTTTTTATACGAGCAGAGCTGTTTGAAAGTACACGGAGTGCTGGATATAGGATGAATATTAAAAAATAGCCGTGAATTTCACGGCTATAGTGTTTTATCTGTGATTTTTATAATTTGTTTGATATCTTGAATCAAGTCATCGTATTTTTCCGGTTTTAAAGATTGTGGGCCATCACATAATGCACATTCAGGATCATTGTGAACTTCTATCATTAAACCATCAGCTCCAGCTACAACAGCTGCTTTTGCCATTGGATCGACAAGCCACCATTTGCCTCCAGCATGACTTGGGTCAATAATGATTGGTAAGTGTGTTAATCGTTTGATAACAGGAATTGCCTGTAGGTCCAATGTATTTCGTGTATAGGTTTCAAATGTGCGAATTCCTCTTTCACATAAGATGACATTTGGGTTTCCATTTGCCATGATGTATTCAGCAGACATGATCCATTCTTCATATGTATTTGACAAGCCTCGTTTTAATAAAACAGGCTTTTTAATTCGTTTTCCGACTTCTTTTAATAAATCAAAGTTTTGCATGTTTCTAGCTCCAATTTGAACAAGATCTACTTTATCATTAAATTCATCAATGTATTTCTCTCCCATTAATTCTGAAACGATAGGAAGACCTGTTTCCTCTTTGGCAGCAACTAAGATATCTAAACCTTGTGTTCCCATGCCTTGAAATGAGTAAGGGCTTGTTCTAGGTTTATAAGCTCCACCTCGTAACATGTGTGCCCCACTTTTTTTGATTGAACGGGCAATTTCTATGACTTGTTCTTTAGATTCAACAGAACATGGGCCAGCAATTAGTGTTAGGTTATTACCACCTACTTTGACACCACTAACATCAATAATAGAATCTTCAGGATGAAAAGCGCGGTTGGCAAGCTTGTATGGCTCACTGACTTTCATGATACGTTCAACACATTCATCCACTTCGAATTGTTTTGGATCTACACGTGTTGTATCTCCAATAAGTCCAACAATGGTAGACATTTCTCCTCTTGACAAGTGGGTCTTTAATCCCATTCTTTCAACTTTGGCGATGATTCGGTTTACATCATTTTCTGTGGCTCTAGGCTTAAATACAATAATCATTTTATTTCCTCCTATATAACATAAAAGTCCCTTTGCCATAAGGGCGAAAGGGACTGTCGCGTTACCACCTTAATTCAATATGACCTCACAGTCATATCCTTTTCGAGTACAAACATACTCTAACACAATAACGGGTGTACCCGGACAAACCTACTATTATTTCAGCCGTCTACTCCAAGATGTATTCAATGAATCTTCAAATCTCTTTTCCACCAGCCAAGAGCTCTCTATGTCTGAACGATTTCATTTACTCTTTCTTTTCCTTGTAGTTGTTCCTATTCTAGTAAAAACATGAATCAATGTCAATGAAAAAAATTATGGATTGTCTTATAATGATTGCAGAGGTGTTTTTATGAGTAATGATAACATATTGAAAAGAATATGGTATGTCTTTAACGGAATATATGTAGTGACATTGTTTTATAGTGTTTTTGTAAACTATACTCAAGGAGATATGAATGGTGTTTTTATGTGTGCTGTTGCGGTTTTAACGCTGGTTATGGTGCCGTTGATCTTTAAGATCTTTCATTTTAAGCCAATCTATGAAATTTATTTGATTGCGACTACATTTGCGTATATTGCCAGTGTATGGGGAAGTACGCTGGGCGGTTATGGTTTAAAAGGTTTTGATAAGTTTTTACATTTTTCAAGTGGCTTTTTAATGTTGACGGTAGCTATCATGCTGTATTATTTATTGAGCTCACATAATGAAATTAAAACAAAACAGGAAAAAAGAGTATTTTATGTGTTTATTAATGCAGTCAATATGGCGATTGCATTGTGTTGGGAATTCTTTGAGTATGCTATGTTGATTTTTTTTAACAATGATGCGATCAATCATTATACACAAGGAGTTCATGATTCTATGACGGATATGTTATGTGCAACGATAGCAGGACTGTTATTAACAATATGGATAATGAAAAGTCGATCAAATTTCTTTATGAATACGGCGCAGAAATTTTATGAACTAAATGTAAAAAAGAAGCCTTAACCAAGGCTTCTTGTTAGGTGAAGATGACTTGTTTTATCCTGAATATCTTCAAAGCACTTAATGATACTCATAATGGAGTCACTTACCAGATCATACTGTTGAAATTCAATATACATATCTTCAGAATTATTTAATAAACTTTTATATAGTGATTTTAACGAATTATTCTTACTTGAACGAAATCCAAACAACTTGCATAAATAATCTATAGGATCAGCATTAGATGCAAGACTATTCAAATCAATTGTATATTTTTTCATTGAAAACAACTCCTTTCATTTGCTTACATTTTATCAAAGATAAAAAATGTATTAAAGCCTTTAGGACAATATTAACGAAATCTTAACATTCCTTTTTCATGGTGCTAATCAATATTCGTGGTTTGGGATCTTTGTTGTATAATATAGCTGTAAAAGACATATCAAATTGTTGAAGGAATGAAAAATTGTGTAAAATGTATAAGGTTAAAGAAGCGGATTAGGAAAAGTTTAGAAAAAAGATTAACTTTTGGCAGGAAAACTATCTGAGAAGGCTGAATAAAGAATATATTGATATATTGAAACAAGACAAAGCTGCATCTGAAATTTTTTGGACTCTAGAAGAGAAAATCAAAAAAGATAAAAAGAGTGTGGAAGTTATGGTAATAATGAGACGATCCATTATGCTGGATGATATATTAGAATTAATACGAGATAATGTAATTGAATTTAAAGATATTGACGAATTTAGTGACGATTTAAAAGATACTGTGCGACAAATTCTTGATTATAAAAATAATATTTAAGGAGATAATCTAATGGTTCTAAAAAGATTTTTTTCAATTGCTGTTATGGTTATTTTATTTGTAAGTGTAGTTGGTTGTTCATCACAAGAAACACATGATCTAAATGATTCAAAATTGATTTATGAAGAAGCCATATCACCAAATCGCGAATATGTTGAAAATGAAGAAGATATCGTAGATTACACAATAGAAATATATCAAGATAATGAAAATAATATTTTAGTTTATTCGACATCTAATGCTGAATTTTTTGATCCACTTCAGTGTGAAATGGAGTGGGATGAAAAGATGAATGAATCAGACATTTTTATAGAATGGACAACTTTGATGGGAAGCCAGACTTCAAATCAAGATGATCAATTTGCATTGGCAAATGTATCGTTTTTAAAAGATGGACAAGTTGTACAGGAAGTAAAAATTAATTTTGTGGATCAAGGAATAGAGATCATTAAAGAAATAATTAGATGATAGAAGCAGGAGAATGAAACGTGAACAAATCTAAGATGAAATTAAGTGCTATTTTAAGCAGGCTGTTTTTTATTTTATTGATCATTAGCGTTGACTCAATGTATGTGTTGCCGTTTTTGTTTGAGGATTTCCCATTAGACTGGCTTATACAAATTATTATCCCTATTTTATATGTATTAAGTGTTATTAGTCTTTTCTTTATTAAAAAAGAGATCGATGGTGATCATACTTTGATCAAAATGGCAATGATAGGCAAAGTCGCTTTGATACCTTGGTTTTGTGTCAATGCGTTTTGGATCACACTTTTATTCCTAAGTGGGATTATATTGCCTTTAAACTGGCTTGGATTGCCAGTAATACTTGTTATAGATGGATTGATATTGGCTATTACTTCGTTGTATTCAAGTGTAGGAATATATTCTTTTTATCGCAAACACCAAATGTCTTACAGAACATTGTTAATTGTTTTACAGTGGATTTTTATTGTGGATGTTATTAGTTCCATTGTTGCGTTTATACAATCTAATAAGAAAGTAAAACTTCAAAAAGAATAGTATGATGACATTTTTAAAGTAATCGTATGAGTGATTTTAGTACATATAGAAATTTAAAATTAGCAGAAGCATTGTTTAAAAAAAGCAGATCATACAAATTTGAAAAGGTAGACAGTTTATTATGAGAAAGATTAGTTTGTATATTGCGATGAGCTTGGATGGCTATATAGCAGATAATAAGGGTGGAGTAAACTGGTTAAAAGGTCAAGATGAAAATGATAATACAAATAAATCCTATTCTGAATTTATAGAAAAAATAGATACAATAATCATGGGATGGAATACGTATCATCAATTTGTTACAGAACTCTCACCGGATTTTTGGCCATATGAAAATCAAATTACATATGTTATGACGCATAGAGAAGAAGCTTCATCTGAGAAAATTCGATTTATAAATGAAGATTTAAATGAGTTTGTAATAAAGTTGAAGAAAGAAAAAGGGAAAAATATCTGGATTTGTGGAGGAGCTAATGTTGTGCAACAATTGATGGATGAAGATCTTATTGATGTTTACAATGTTACTATAATTCCAACTATTTTAGGTTCAGGTGTACGACTCTTTAAAAAAGGTAAAAATGAAATAAAGCTTAGTCTTGTAAAAGCGAAAACATATAATGGTATGATAGATGCAGTATATACAAGGCGGTGAATGTTATATTGCCTGAATGTTAAAAAGCGTTGCTTGTTATGATATAGAGCTCTTCATAGAATATTGGTAGATGAAAGGAGTTCTTCTTATATGTTAAGTGAGAATATTAAAAAGATTCGAAAATCAAAAGGATTGACGCAAAAGGATCTTGCTCTTCAATTAAATGTTGTTCGTCAAACCGTTTCAAAATGGGAACAGGGTTTATCGGTTCCGGATTCTGAGATGTTAATTTCTTTATCGAAAGTATTTGATGTCCCTGTTAATGTATTGTTGGAACAAAATCTACATATTGAAAATGAATTAGAAATAAAGGAACTCTCGCTAAGGTTGGAAGCTATAAATGTATATCTTGCACAAAAGGAGAAATCGAGAAAAAAACGGTATCAAAAATTGTTGATATTGTTATGTGTTTTAGTCGTACTGATTTTTGGGTTTTTAGTGTATTTCAATAGTCCGTATCTAGAATGGAATTATGCAAATCCTGAAAGAGCTGTTTTAGGTGTAGGGTATCATGTGTTTGAATGGCTGTTTGTTCGCATTGCACCAGTTATTTTAATTTGTGCTATTGTAGAAATAATAGTATTGAAAAAAGTATTGAAAAGTTAAAGATTGAAAATGTTCAGAAAAATACATCTAATTTCAGGAAATATCATTCTTAAGAAGTGAATCACTTTTTTATGAAGATAAGAATTATTTTTTGTCTTTTCATATTTAGCTTCGAGGATTAAAATGAACATAGTAGGAGGTTTGGTTATGGAAAAATCAAAGGTATACTATACAGATTTTCATGCTCATTTAGGAGAAGGCTTACCAACAAAATTAAAAAGATTGGTAAAGAAAGCGGGAATTGCTGAATTAGAATTAGATGGAAAGTTTGTTGCGATCAAGATGCATTTTGGAGAATTAGGAAATATTTCTTATTTACGTCCAAATTATGCCAAAGCAATTGTTGATGTCGTTAAGGAACTAGGAGGAAAACCTTTTTTGACAGATTGTAATACGATGTATCCAGGGTCTAGAAAGAACGCTTTAGAGCATTTGGAATGCGCTTGGGAGAATGGGTTCACACCACTTAGCGTTGGTTGTCCAATTATTATTGGAGATGGACTTAAAGGAACTGATGATATTGAAGTGCCTGTTAAAGGTGGAGAATATGTTGAAAATGCTAAAATTGGACGTGCTGTCATGGATGCAGATGTATTTATTTCTTTAACGCATTTTAAAGGTCATGAAATGACTGGCTTTGGTGGTACGATCAAAAATATTGGAATGGGATGTGGTTCTCGAGCAGGAAAGATTGAACAGCATTCTAGCGGATTGCCTCATGTAGATCCTGAAAAATGTAGAGGTTGTAAACTTTGTTTAAGAGAATGTGCAAATAATGGTTTACAATTTGATGAAGAAGCTAAGAAAATGACAATCGATTCAAAGAATTGTGTTGGTTGTGGTCGTTGTGTTGGTGCATGTAATTTTGATGCGATTTCTTTCAATAATGATCATGCCAATGAAATTTTGAATTGTCGTATGGCAGAATATACGAAGGCTGTTGTTGATGGAAGAGAACAATTCCATATTTCTTTGATTGTAGATGTTTCGCCTAACTGTGACTGTCATGCGGAAAATGATATTCCGATTTTACCAAATATTGGTATGTTTGTATCCAAAGATCCATTAGCCTTGGATCAAGCTTGTGTTGATGCATGTTTAAAAGCGACTCCAATGCCGGGCAGTCAGCTTGCCAAACATTTGGCAGATCCTAATTTTGAAGATCAACATGATCACTTCAGAAATTCAACGCCTGAATCAGAATGGCGCTCCTGCTTGGATCATGCGGCAAAGATTGGTTTAGGTTCTCGTGAATACGAATTGATTGAGATGAAATAATATAGAAGACATGGGAAACCGTGTCTTTTTTATTAATGTATGAAAACATCTTTTGATATGGACATTTTATTATGTTGTAGTACAATAGTGTTCGCTAATAAAGTAGTTTTGGAGGAAGGACTATGAAGATCATCATTGTCGGAGATGGAAAAGTTGGTTTTGCGATTGCAAAGCAGCTTAGTAAAGAAGGCTATGATATTACGATTATTGAAAATAAGCCTCAGGTTTTGAATTTGACTATGAATTTGTTGGATGTCGTTGGAATTCAGGGAAATGGAGCAAACTATGATGTGTTAAAAGAGGCACAAGTTGACCAGGCAGATTTAATCATCGCTGCTACATCCAGTGATGAAATTAATATCATTAGTTGTTTAATGGCCAAAAAGATGGGAGTAGGAAATACGATTGCTCGTATTCGTAATCCAGAATATGTTAAAGGCTTAAGAATATTAAAAGAAGATTTAGGCTTGAGTTTACAAATAAATCCTGAACAGACGGCTGCCATTGAAATTGTTCGATCTTTAAGTTTTTCTAACTTTATCAAGACGAGTTCTTTTGCGAAAGGACGTTTGGAGTTAGCAGAAATCAAAGTGTTAGAAAACAGTCCGTTGATAGGTAAAAAGATTTCTAAACTTGGTGATGCTTTAAAATCGCAGATACAATTTGTTGCCATTCAGCATGGCAAAGAGGTTTCCATCCCTAATGGAGATACCGAAATTCGTCTACATGATAAAGTAACTTTGACAGGATCTACAAAACAGTTAGAAAAGTTCTTGTGTACAATTGGAGTACTTCAACAACGCAGCGTACATGAAGTTATGATCGTTGGCGGAGGGAAGATAACTTTCTATCTAGTTCCAATGTTGTTAGAGTTAGGAATTGGTGTCAAGGTCATTGAAATGAAAAGGGATAGATGTCTGGAATTGGTTGAAAAATTCCCGGAAATTACAGTTATTCATGGAGATGGTACTGATCATGAACTATTGTTATCTGAATCATTAAGAGATATGGATGTATTTATTGCTTTGACAGATAATGATGAAGAAAATGTTATCATATCGATGTATGCTTCTAATCAGGGAGTAGGAAAAGTAATTCCAAAAGTAAATCGCGTATCTTTAGGATTTTTATTGGAAAAACTTGGTATTGAAAATGCAATCACACCAAAAAACTTGACCGCAAATCAGATTGTTTCTTATGTACGTGCGATGCAGAATACTCTTGGCAGCAATGTTGAATCATTGATCAAGATCGTGGATGATCAAGTTGAAGTCTTAGAGTTTAGGGTTCGCAGTAATTGTAAATTTATTGGAATTCCTTTAAAGGATTTGAATTTAAAAGAAGGGATTTTGATTAGTTATATTACCCATCGTGGAGTTTCTAGAATTGGTGTAGGTAGCTCTAGGGTTGCTTTAGGCGATACAGTGATTATTGTAAGTACACAACAAGGATTGAGGGATATCAATGATGTACTCGCTTAATAGAACTTTGCAGACATTTAACTGGCGGGTAATCTTTAATATCATTGGTCATGTATTGATGATTGAAGGGTGCTTGTTGTTGTTTCCGTTGATCGTTGATCTGATTTATTCACAACATGTATGGGATGCGTATCTAAAGACAATTGTTATTTGTTTAGTAATTGGTTTTCCTTTATCACGTATGAAAGAAAAACATAAGTCTTATTTTGCCAAAGATGGATTTGTAGCTGTTGGATTATCTTGGGCTATTCTTTCTTTTTTTGGGGGACTTCCTTTCTTTTTTACGCAGGAAATTCCAAGTTTAGTGGATTGTTTCTTTGAAACGGTTTCTGGATTTACAACCACTGGTTCAAGCATATTGACTGATGTAGAGGCTTTGAGTCAGGCTTCTTTATTGTGGAGAAGTTTTACGCATTGGGTAGGAGGAATGGGTGTACTTGTCTTTATTTTGGCTATTATTCCTCGTTCTAATGATCGTACTATGCATATCATGCGTGCAGAAGCTCCAGGTCCTGTCATAGGAAAGTTAGTGCCTCGTTTGAAAGATAGTGCTGCAATCTTATATAAAATTTATTTTGTTCTGACTATTATTATGATTTTATTCTTACTGGCTGGTGGAATGCCGTTATTTGATTCGCTTTGTACTGCTTTTGGGACAGCAGGAACAGGTGGCTTTTCCATCAAAAATGTGGGTATGGCTTATTATAATAGCGTATACTTGGAAATGGTTGTTACATTTTTCATGTTGTTGTTTGGAATAAACTTCAATTTGTTTTATTTTCTTCTTATTAAAAATGTAAAAGCAGTATGGAAAAATGAAGAATTACGAACATATTTGATTATCGTAGCTTTTTCAATTCTAATGATCATGTGCAATATTGTCCATTTATATGATAATTCCTGGTTTGAGGCATTTCGTTATGCTTCTTTCCAAGTCGCAAGTATTATATCTACTACAGGATTTTCTAGCACGGATTTTAATTTATGGCCACAGTTTTCAAAGATGGTATTGTTATTGTTAATGATAATTGGTGCTTGTGCGGGATCTACAGCTGGTGGTATCAAAGTGAGTCGTTTCTTGATTTTGTTAAAGAAGACTAAATTAGATATTCAAAAATTGCTTCATCCACAAAAAGTAGAAGCTATTACCATGGATCAAAAAATAGTTGATGAACAAGTCGTGCATCAGATACTCAGTTATTTTTTCTGTTTTATGTTGATATTAGGGTCTATATTGTTGATCGTATCTTTAGATGATTTTGATTTGGAGACAACGCTTTCGGCTTGTTTCACATGTATTGGTAATGTAGGACCTGGTTTAGGTATGGCTGGCCCTTTAAGTAATTTTTCGATGTTTTCTGATTTATCCAAGATTGTTTTATCATTTGCTATGTTGATTGGACGTTTGGAAATCTATCCAATCATTATATTTATCGTTCCTTTGTTTGCTACAAGAAAAACAAAAAGACATAGAGATTAAAAAAGCTCTACCAAAACTGGTAGAGTTTTTTTTATGAAAATAAATAATGTTTTTTGTAGAATATGCAGGAAATAACGTGTTTAAAAAAGTGATCATGATAGAACACCGTCATGGACCTGTTTAGTCTTTATAATTTTTGAGTATGGCCCGAATGACCTCGAATAAATAAGGTTTGTATTCCTGAAAAGGAAGCGGTTTTTGATACAGAATGGAGTTGTAACAAGTACTGCCTACAGTTTCTATGATAATGAATAAGATAATATCCGGTCTTTTAAAGGTATAGTCGCTTTTTTTGGCTAATAAAGTAAATTGTTGAAGCATACCGATTTCTTCATTATCCATGGTTGTCTGCAGTTGCTCATGAAAGATGCCCCAGGATAGATTTCGTTCAATAAATTTTAAAATAGCTGGATTATCTTCTAAGCTCAACAAAACCTGATTGATGATGAAAATGATCGCATCTTCAAAATTTTGAATATCATTTTTCTCCAGTTTTTCTCTGGCTTCCTGAAACAAACGAGCCGCTTCTTTTTGAATAAGTACGTCACGAATCTGGTATTTATCTTTAAAGTACAGATAAAAGGTTCCTTTTGCAACATTGGCTTTTTTTACGATATCCTGAACGGTTACGGAATGGATATCTTTTTTTGTGAACAGGTCAAAAGCGCTGTTTAAAAGCGCTGTTTCTTTATTTCTCTTATTTTCCAATACTTTGGATTTCATACTATCACCACTTATAGTATAGACAAAAATGTACGTTTGGTCAATTTTTATTTCTTAATATAAAGGTTATATTAAAAATTATTTTAAATAATTGACTAACAGTCATTTTTGTACTATACTCATGTCGATGTTGAGAAAGGATAGAGAATATGGATAGAATTTCTAAGTTTATTGTCAGATACAGAAACAAGATTTTACTTGTGGCTGTACTGCTCTTGATTCCCAGTGTGATCGGTTATTTCAATACGGGAATCAATTATGATATTCTTTCCTACCTGCCTAAAGAAGCGGAATCAATGAAAGGACAGGAAGTCCTGGATAAGGATTTTAATCTGGCTAGTGTAGGAATGATGGTAACCAATGATCTTTCGGACAAAGAGGTTGTTTCTTTAAAAGATAAGATTGAAAAGATCGACGGGGTCAAACAAGTTTTCTGGCGAGATGATGTTTTGGATATTACCTTTCCTAAGGAAATGATACCGGAGACTCTTCAAAAACAGTTGTACTCCAAAGATTCAACTTTAATGATCGTCACCTTTGAAGAAGATACCGCTTCTCCAAAAACAATGGATGCGATTGCGAAGATCAAAGAAGTGTCGAACAAGGATTGTTATTTAGGGGGAATGAGTGCTATTGCCGAAGATACCAAGGATCTGGCTAATTCAGAAACGGTTAAATATGCTTTGATTGCCGTTTTGTTAAGTCTGGTTGTGCTGTATTTAGGACTTGAATCTTCCGTAGCACCTTTGATCTTTATGTTGGGTATGGCTTTTCCCATCATCTATAACTTTGGAACCAACATCTTCTTAGGAAAGATTTCTTATATTACACAGGCTTTGGCGATGATCTTACAATTAGCGGTGACAATGGATTATTCGATTTTCCTTTTACATCGCTATCAGGAAGAAAAGAAAAAAGCAGAGAATACGACCAACGACATGGCCATGGTCAAGGCCATTCAGGCGACCTTTACTTCCATCACATCCAGTTCGGTGACAACGATCGCCGGCTTCTTAGCGCTTTGTTTCATGCAACTAAGACTGGGTGGCGATATTGGTATCGTGATGGCTAAAGGGGTTGTGCTGGGAGTCATTTGTACTATTTTTGTTCTACCTAGTCTATTGATGATCTTTGATCGCCAAATTGAAAAATATACACATAAAACATTGATTCATGAACTCAAAAAAGTACCTGGTTTTGTGGTTCGACATGCCAAGTTTTTGCTGTTGATCGGAATTTGTATCTTTATTCCTATGGGCTTTGCACAGGCCAATGTCAAGCAATACTATGATCTGACCAGTACATTGCCATCTGATCTTTCCAGTATGAAGGGAACGGAAGAACTAAAAGATAAATTTAATATGAATACGACTCACTTCATTTTGGTCAGTGATACATTACCAACAAAGGATATCCAGGAACTTTCTGGAAAGATTGAAAACATTGAGGGGATTGAAAATGTCTTGGCCTATGAAAATTTTGTCGGCGGTGGGGTTCCCGGCACATTTGAGCCGGAAGCCATTAAAGATATTTTTGAAAATGGCGGCTATAAACTGTTGATTGCCAACAGTGATTATCATGCGGCTACGGATGAAGAAAATAAGCAGTTGGACAAGATTCATGAAGTTTTGAGTCAATATGACAAAAAAGCGCTGATCACCGGTGAGGGCATGTTGTCAAAGGATTTGATTACCACGACCAACGAAGATTTTAAGGTCGTAAATGTATTATCGATTTTGGCAATTTTTGTGATCATCTTGATTACGTTTAAATCGATTGCGTTGCCGTTTATCTTAGTGCTGGCAATTGAATTGGCAATCACGATCAACATGGGTATTCCTTATCTGACACATACGACATTGCCATTTATTGCCGGCATTGTGATCGGTACGATTCAGTTAGGGGCCTGTGTGGATTATGCGATCTTGATGACAACGCGATTTAGAGAAGAACTCAGTTTAAATAAGAGCGGAAAAGAGGCCATACGAGTTGCGATTCAAAAGACATCTCCTTCGATCATTACCAGTGGCTGCTCCTTCTTTGCGGCTTGTATTGGAGTGTCTTTGATATCTCGTATGGATTTAATTTCCAGCCTTTGTGAGCTTTTGGCAAGAGGGGCCATCATTTCTGTCATCAGTATTATCTTCATCTTGCCAAGCATGCTTTTATTGGGACATAAGCTGATTGAAAAAACAACGAAAAAATGGCCGATAACTAAGGAGGATCAATATGAATAAAAATATTAAGGTAATGGGCAGTGTGATCTTAAGTGCCGTATTGGCACAATCTATGCTTCCACTTCCTATCTATGCATTAGAGGATGAAAATCCGACACAGAAAACAGAAACGGTCTATGCGGTTTTAAATGCCGATGGATCGATATCGGATACGATCGTATCCAGCTGGCTGCACGATGATGACGGCATCCATAACATCAAGGAAACGCTGGATGAAACCGATGTAGAAAATGTCAAAACTGATGAAGAACCCAAAGTAGATGGCAATGTCTATACCTGGAACAGCAAGCATAACGATATTTACTATCAGGGTAAGACAACAAAGCAGCTTCCCATTGAAGTAAAAATTACCTATGAGTTGGATGGACATCAATTGAGCGCAAAAGAAGTTGCAGGACAAAGCGGACATTTGAAGTTGACAATTCACTTTGAAAATCTTGAATCAAAAACGGTCTATGCGGATGGAAAAGCCATTACCGTACATCCCAGCTTTTTAGCCGGAGGTCTTTTGACTCTGAATGCAGATCATTATGAGAATGTATCTTGTTCCAATGGAAAAATCGTGAATGATGGTACAAATGAAGTGCTGGCCTTTGCGAATGTACCGGGATTGGCTGGTACTTTACAGGAAGCTGGATTAAATAAGATCATCGATCAGTTACATATCAGTGATGATACAGTGATTGAAACCGATGTAAAGGATTTTGATTTAGGATCGATCATGATCGCTATGACCAATGAAATCTCTTTAGATGAATTGGCTGGTCAATTATCCATTGGAGATCTGACAGGCGGTATCAATCAGCTGGTATCGGCTTCTGATCAGTTATTAGATGGTTCTAAACAGTTGTATGAAGGTACGACAGAATTAAAGGAAGGTGCTAAACCTTTAACGAGTGCTACACCACAGATCCAACAGTTGGCCGATGCATCAACACAATTACATACAGGCTCCAGTTTGTTGTTGGATGGAATCAAAGCATATACGCAGGGAGTGACACAGCTGGACAAGGGAAATCAAAAGTTAATAGCTATACCGGCCGCTATGCAGCAAACCGTACAGGGAAGTACATCTTTATCACAAGGGTCACAAAAGCTACAGGAAGGTCTAGCACAACTGGAAGAACAGGTGAATGGACTGGATAAAAATACTTTATCAAAGCTTACACAGGCGATGAATGCGACCAAACAAGAATTAACTACGTTACAAACACAGCTTTCTACTTCAAAAGAAGCTTTGACATCTTTAGAGAACAGTTTACAAACAGTTCATCAGGCTATGACTGGATTGGAAACTTTCCAGACACAATTTGAGGCTATTGTGGCTTCGGTAAATCAAACTGTGGAAAACGATCAAAGTAAGATTCAAAGTTTTAATGCCCAGTTAGAAAGTGCAAAACAGGCGCAGTTGCAGGCATTGCAGTCCTCCATTCAGGCGCTGCAAACCAGTAAATCTGCGATTTCTCAGGAGGATACGACAGGGGCCGCCTCTAAGATCGATGAACAGATTGCTGCTCTGCAGTCTCAATTACAAGTTGTTCAAAGTATTGATGTTCAGGGTTATACACTGGAAACGTTAGATACACAAAAAGCACAGATGCAGGCCCTGCTTTCTCAGACCAGGCAGTCTTTGGACGGTTTATCAAAGGTCATGGAAGGTACAAAATCAGATATGCAAAAGCTGCAGACATCTATGCAGACAGCTGCTCAGTCCATGGCTACCTTAGAACAAATTATGACAGGTGTTCATCAGAATATGAGCGATCAAGATTTTGTTCAACTCATCACAAAGCTGCAAGGTGGAGTAAGTCAGTTAAAAGCAGGTGCTGATCAGCTTCATACGGGTTCTGTAGCCCTGGAATCAGGACTTCAACAGCTTCAAAGTGAATCCAAAACAGCTGTTGATCAGTTAAATGCCGGTTCGCAACAAATCGTATCTAAAAATGAAGAATTGATCAGTGGTGCTTCCTTATTAGATGAAGGAACAGCGCAGTTGGAAGGACAAAAATCAAAATTAATGGAGATGAGCGATGGTCTTGTACAGCTACAAAATGCTTTTGATACATTAGAGAATGGAGCTAAGCAGCTTTATGACGGACAAAGTCAATTCAATGAGCAGGGTATGAATAAACTAAAAGAAACAGCGGATTTGACAACATCGGAGTTTAACACACTACAAACTGTGTTTGATCAAATCGATGCATTGAACAAGGAACATAAATCGTTTGCAGGTACACCGGATAATTCGGAAAATATTGTTCGATTTGTATTCCGAACGAAGGATATAGAATCGAAAGATGAATAAAAAAAGTGGGTCTAACAGTTGAGTAGTTTTTGAACTACTTTGGACTATTAGTCCCTTTTTATATGTGTATGAACCCTAAATAATAAAAATCCCCAGTTCATCTCTTGATGTGCTGGTTTTTTAACATTATAAAAACATCTTTTTTATTTGACGTGTATATTGTTTGTTTTAAACATTAAAAATCTTTTATATACTAAATAAAAGGATAGAATGAGGATATGAATAAAAATAGAAGTATTAGTTTGATATTATTAATTGCCGTTTATATTATTCTTTTTATTGCTGTTATTGCTTTATTACATGAGCGAAATTTGCAAATCAAGTTAATTCTATTAATTACAAGTTTAACTTTCATAGTTTTTTCTAAATTATTGAGATGTTCTGGAAAGGTAAATTGGCTTACAAGTTATGACAACGAAGAGTATAAAAATATGACCGAAAATACTCGTTTAGAAATAGCGTTAAAATATTCAAAAATAATTTCGATTCCTAATATTATTTTATGTTGCTATTTGTTTGTTATCGATGTGCACTTGGAAAATAGATAAATGACTAAATGATGTTTTTCGCAAAAAAAAGATAAAATAATCATGATAAGTAAATATATAAATGCTTTTTAAAGTAGCTGTTTTTTTGTGTTTTGGAAATATAATATTAACAGCATCTTAATATGAGAAGTGCCATAATATGAGCAGGGAGTGTAGCAATGAAAACTGTATTATTAGGCACATTAATCGTAGGATTTTTTATTATAGCTTACTATTCTGTTCGAAAAATCATTCGAGCTCTTGATTTGTTTTTGAAGATGCATAAATGATTTATTGAACAGAATGTGCGATAATGAGAATATATGTGAGTTTGAAAGGTGATTTTGTTTATGGATAAAAAAGAAATGAACGAACATATATTGGTATGTTTATCGCCATCTCCTTCCAATACTAAGATAATAGAGGCTGCCAGCAAAATGGTAGAAGCATTTAATGCAAACTTTACTGCCTTATATGTAAAGACAACTAAAGAACCGAGCAAGGAAGATAGGCAACGGTTAAACGATAATGTGAAGTTTGCTCAAGATCGTGGAGCAACGATTGAATCGGTTTTTGGAGATGATGTAGCATATCAAATCATAGAATATTCTCGTTTGTCTCATGTGACAAAAATCGTAGTGGGGAAAAGTCGTGTCAAAGGACTCTCTAATATCAAACCAACTTTGGTGGATAAATTGATAGCACAGGCTGGAAATGTGGATGTGTATATTATTCCCGATACAGAAGATACAAGGCCAGCCCCAAAAGAAAAAGAACCGATTGATTTAAATGCACTAAAAAAAGATTTATTAAAGAGTTTTGTGATTCTATCAATAACCACTTTAATTTCTTATCTATTTTTTGAAATTGGATTTGCAGACTCCAGCATTATGATGGTTTATATCCTCGGTGTCATGATTATTGCGATGATCACGCAAGGGAAAGCTTATTCATTGATTACTTCAGCTTTGATTGTTGTGATATTTAATTTTTTGTTTACTGAGCCTAGATTTACTTTGAAGGCGTATGCCAGCGAATATCCTGTGACTTTTTTAGTGATGTTTTTTGCGGCATTGATTACAGGAACTTTAGCGGGAAAGTTAAAAGACTTTGCTTCTGAATCGACACGCAATTCTTATCGTACCAAGATTTTGTTTGATACTAATCAACTTTTACAAAATTCAACGTCTAGCGAGGAAATTGTCACAATCATGGCAAAGCAAATTCAAAAATTGCTTTCTAAAAGTGTAATCGTGTATATAAAAGAAAATGGTAAGATCGATCGGCCATATGTTTTCATGTGCAATAAAGAAGATCCCTCTAAGTATTTGAATGACCATGAATTTAAGGTGGCACAATGGGTTTGTGAACATAATAAACAGGCGGGTGCATTTACGGTGCGGTTTACTGATTCATCTTGTCTGCATTTATCAATTCGTGTCAATCAACAGGGATATGGTGTTGTATCAATTCCAATTGATGAGCCTATCGAACCTTTTGAAAATAGTATATTGTTGTCAATTTTAGGAGAGAGCGCTTTAGCTATGGAAAATTATAGAAATATAAAGGATAAAGAAGAGTCAATTATTCTGGCTGAAAATGAAAGAACAAGGGCCAATATGCTTCGTTCTATTTCACATGATTTAAGAACACCATTAACATCAATTTTAGGAAATGCCAGCAATTTACTTTCTAATGCGCATCTTTTTGATGAAAAAACCAAGAGTCAAATATATTTAGATATTTATGATGAATCGTGGTGGTTGATTAACTTAGTGGAAAATCTTTTATCCGTCACTAAAATTGAAGATGGAGATATGCACCTTAATTTCTCATATGAATTGATCAATGAAATCGTGGAGGAAGCTTTAAAACATGTGGATCGTCATAAAATAGAACATAAGATTTCAATCCATAGTGAGGATGATTTAATGTTGGTAAAAGTGGATTCTCGATTAATGGTTCAAGTTTTTGTGAATTTAATAGATAATGCGATAAAATATACGCCAAAAGGATCGCATATAGATGTTTTTATTTTGAAAAAAGAAGAGGAAGTTTTAATACGTGTTCAAGACGATGGGCCAGGTATTAGTGATGAAGATAAAGAACATATTTTTGAGAGATATTATCAAAAAGCAAACACTTTGGCAGATTCTCGTCGCTCTTTAGGACTTGGATTGGCCTTATGCCGTTCGATCATCAATGCACATGGCCATGAAATAGTTGTTAAAGATAATGTTCCTCATGGAACGATATTTGAATTTACTTTGTCATCAAAGGAGGTTGTGCTGGATGCCTAATTGTTCAGTGTTAGTAGTAGAAGATGATAAATCAGTTCGTAATTTGATCGTTACGACCTTACAAGCTAATGATTATCCGTATACAAGTGCAGAGAATGGGAAAGAAGCTTTATCAAAAATTGAAACAGAACGACCAGATGTTCTTTTATTGGATCTAGGCTTACCTGATATCGATGGAATAGAGGTTATCAAAGAACTTCGTACTTGGTCGAATATGCCTATCATCGTAATCAGTGCTCGAAGTGAAGATAAAGATAAGATTCAAGCTCTTGATATGGGAGCGGATGATTATTTGACAAAACCTTTTTCTGTAGATGAATTGTTGGCAAGATTAAGAGTGACGCAAAGAAGACTGACTATGATTTCTTCTAATGTTTCTAATTCAGTATTTCATAATGGAAAATTAACGATTGATTATAGTGCAGGTTGTGCATTTGTTGATGAGCAACAACTTCATTTAACACCTATTGAATTTAAACTTTTATGTTTACTCTCAAAAAATGTTGGGAAAGTTTTGACACATACCTATTTGACCAAAGAAATCTGGGGAACTAGCTGGGAAACAGATATGGCAAGTCTTAGGGTCTTTATGGCAACGTTGCGCAAAAAACTTGAGGCAAAAGATAATAGTGCGCATTATATTCAGACTCATATTGGTGTAGGTTATCGAATGTTAAAAGTGGAATAAAAAAGGAGGATCATATATTTATGATCGCTCCAGGAGGTAGACACACAATTTATTTAGCAGGGATCCACAAAGAGAACGTGGTTCCCTTTTTCTGTTCACTGCTAACATCAATCTTGATCTTTAGATTTGATGCGATTTGATTTGCGATAGAAAGACCTAAACCATAACCTCCCTGGTATTTACGAGCTGGATCACAACGATAGAAACGGTCAAATATGTGTTTGATATTTTCTTTGTCGATATAACTTCCTTCATTGTGAATGATAATCAGAATTTGATTATCTTTTTTCTTTAAGGTGAAATGAATTTTTTTACCAGTCGGTGTGTATTTTGTGGCATTGTCTAAGAAAATAGAGATTAATTGTTTAAATTGATTTTCATTTCCTAAAGCTAGTTGATTCTCTTGAATATTGCTTTCTAAGATAATACCTTTTTCAAAGGCAATGGTTTCAAAAGATAGAACACAACTTAAAGCAATGTCACTGATGTTGCATATGGAGTTAAGTACATTCTCTTTTTGAGTATCGTTTTTAGCAAGAAACAGTAAATCTTCTACAAGTTTCTTCATTCGCAAAGCCTCGCTCTGGATCGATTGAAGAGATTGTTTAAGTTTTGATTCGTCCTGTTTTTTGGTAAGGGCAAGATCTGTATTTGCCAAAATAACGGTTAACGGGGTTTTGAGTTCATGAGAAGCATCTGCCAAGAACTGCTTTTGTTGCTGCCAGGATTGAGCTACAGGTCTTAAAGCCCAGTTTGCTAATAAAATTGTTAAGATCAAAAACGCTAATATTGAAAGAATGGCTACCAATATTGCAGTAACTAACATAGAGATAAAGTTGGACTTTGCAATAGATATATCCACAAAGGCATAAATATAACCATTATCTTTCACATCTTTTTTATAAGCCAAATTTTGTTCAAATAAGATACCTTGCGATTTATCTTGAATTGAATTAACAAGGTTTTGAGATGTTTCATCACTGATTTGATAATTTCTGGAATATAGCTCCAGAATTGCATTGGAATCATCAGTGATGATTGTAAATGAATTCATGTTTGGAGGGGGATCGTTGTCATTTTGCAAATTTTTTGTCGAGTAATCCAACTCAAGAGTAGGATGATCATCATATTTATACAATGCAAAATTTAAAGAGTTATTAATATCATTTTTAGTTCGTTGATAAGAGGCTAAACAAAGAAGGGTTATAACACATACAAGTATTAACGTAATAAAAGTCATCGTAATCAAAATGAATTTACGTTTGAGTTTCTTAAGCATCACTATACTCCAAATGATACCCTACTTTTCGAATGACTTTAATAGTAACCTTACTTTTTAAAAAGAGGAGTTTTTTTCGTAAAAAAGAAATATAGGCTTCAACATTGTTGTCAATTGCTTCACGGTCATTGCCCCAGACAGAGTTGATTAATTCTTCTTTGCTGGTGAGGATTTTAGGGTGATACATCAATAATTTCATGATTTCAAATTCTTTATAAGCTAAATGGATGCTTTTGCCATTGCATTCAAGCTCGCAGGTAGACAATGATAGAACTAAATCTCCAAATTCAATTTTTTCTATGATTACTTCGCCTTTACGTCTTGTCAATACGCGGATTCTCGCCAGCAATTCAGCAGGAGAAAAAGGTTTTGTCATATAGTCATCAGCTCCAACATTTAATCCTTTTACTTTATCTGGTATTTCATCCAATGCACTTAACATCAAAACGGGTATATCCATTTTCTGATTACGCAGTTCTTTAACGATATCAAAACCATTTAATCCAGGAAGCATGATATCCATAACGATAATGTCATATGGGTATTGTGTGGCATGTTGTAAACCGTCTTGGCCATTATAAACAGCTGTGGCTTGTCATTTCTCTTCTTCCATGATTCGGCATAAGGCCTGTGCTAAATTTTTTTCATCCTCAATAATTAGAACATTCATTTTGATCACCACAATTATTATATAAGATTTTAACACAATTAACTTTAATCTAGCTTAAAGAAAAAACTGTTAAGCAAGTGCCTAACAGTTGTGCTCAATAGATGGTGCCTGCACGCGGAATTGAACCACGAGTTCATCCTTACCATGGATGTGTATTACCATTATACTATGCAGGCGCTCATTAATTATGACATTGAATTTGAAAAAAGACAACTAGAAAATATCCTGCCTCCTTTAAGACTGATTTAAGGTTGATTCCATATAATAAAGTCGGTGATGAAATGAAAAAAATACAAATATTCTCAATTTCATTAGGATTTTTGATTGTGTTTCTTCTTGGGTTTGGTGCGAATGTCTTATTTTTTAACGATGATTCTATAGAAGTTTATGCCAATAATAATATGGAGACAATTGTAATCGATGCTGGTCATGGAGGATATGATGTAGGATGCATTGCCTTGGATGGAACGCAGGAAAAAGACATAACTTTAGACATTGCTTTATCCACTGGAGAATTGTTAGAAGAAGCAGGATATAACGTAGTATATACAAGAACGAGTGATAATGTATCTTGGCCAGAAGATAACAAAGAAGATCTTCAATCACGTATAGACATAGCAGAAGATGCAGATGCGAATTATTACATTTCAATTCACATAAATTCAAGTGATTATAATGATGGGGCTAGTGGTTATGAAACATATGTGGATTTTAATGATGATGAGATGGTTGAAATGGCAGAATCTATTCATGCGCAGTTGGAATTGTTAAATTATGCACAGGATAGAGGGGTGGTCGATACAAATGAAACTCCTCTTTATGTTGTCAGCAATAATTCAATTCCTGCTTTATTGTTAGAAGTTGGATTTATAACAGACACAAATGATTTCAATTATATGGTAAATAATGGCGATGATTTAGCACAAGCTATTGCCAATGGAATCATGAATTCGATTGAAGCAGAAGAAATCAGCGAAGAAGTGTAATGAAAAAAACTTAATATAAATAAAGCAGATGAGTTTGATAGTCATCTGCTTTTGTAATTTATGAGTTTAGGAATGAATAAAAAAACACTCCATTTTCGGAGTGTTAATTTGCAATGGCGCCTGAAACACAACGAACGATAGTATTTAGAGTAAATTGATGTACGCCGATAATAGCTATTTAAAAGGACTTTTTGAATTTCATTGTGCTTATAAATTGATACAGATTGATGCAAATCTGACTAAAAATGTGGTGAAAAACTAATCTTTCATTCCATCTAAAATCCATGAATTAAATTCAGTTTTAATAATATTAGCAGAGTAGTATGTTCCAAGTTGTTCATCGTAATGTTTATTGAACCATTCTTTTGGCTTGCTTTTTCTATTTTTTTCTTCCAAAAAAGAAATAAATTGATCATAACTTGATTTAGAGAAAATTAATGGAGCGATGCCATTTTTATTTCCAAAAGAAGAGAATTTGGAGGCTCGTGCTACCGCTTTTCCAATCCATACTTTACTATTAATCCCTTCGTCTTTTCTACCTGCTTTTATCACTAATTCTTTAGAGGTTGACATCCCAATACCTATCTTAATTTCTGGTAAATTTCTTCCTAGTAATAATTCATTGAGCATTTTCATAAAAGTGTTAATATAGAATGTTTTTTCAGCAAGTTCATATTCGTCTCTTTTCATTGGAGAAGTGTAAATTGCATACACACAATCTCCTCTAATTCCTATTTCTCTTAAATTATCGTTGTTACGTAAGATTTCAATAGTTTCTGAAGTAAAACTTTTTATCACTTTAGCAACTTTTTCTTTATCTTCATCACCAAATAATGCTGATGAATTGCGAATGTCTACAAAAATAGCGGTGACCCAACAATAGTAACCATTTGAAAAAGTAAAAGAATCATCATTTGGAAACCGATTTGTCAAGGGGAGATTACCCTGGAGTTATACATTTTTCTTTTTTGAGCTTCTGAGCCGTCGCCTTTCACCGCGGCCCTAAAATTTTGCATAAACACGACACAAGATCAGCAGCGTGTAAGCAATCAGAAAAAACTAAACCGCCTGTCCCTATGGCCGAGATAAGGGTCATTAGGACAGGCGGTTTTCTTTGCCTTAAATGATGACTGGTAAGATGTACATATTCCATGACGTTAGTCGGAACGGAAATAAGCCTGGTGGTGTACCATAACATCGTCTAGAATGCCTGAATCATCAAAACCAATCTTCCAGGAGGCCGGGTCAAGAGGGTCATCAATTTCGTAAGTCAAGCGATATCCACCATAGGTTGCCTCAAAGCTATCGTTCGGTTGGCCATACAGCTTTAAGACATCTTCTCTGGTTGACCATCCCAGCATCAACCCTCCGGGAAGGCGTAGTTCTGTACCGGAAAAGTCGTAGTTGCCATATATTACATGAATACCTCCCACCGTGCTCTCAGCGACAGGGATCGTGCTTTCGGTGGTGTTGAAGACACAGACGCTGATATCCTGCTCGTGGTCATTGGTCAACGAGACCCATTCCCATTCATAGGACGCATACGGGCCTTCCGCGCCAGCCAGAGAAAGCCCGGCATTCTCCTCGGAAATCACCCACCCATCGTCAAGGAAAGCCGCAAGGGGAACTGGTAATGTATAAACCGTATCATTGATCTGGATTGAAAAACTTTCCCAATCATTCGGGAGTTCAGGGGATGGTGGGTACAATTCTGCCCCTGACGCGTCGAGTTCTGTCATAAATTCGAGCGACATCAAGGTGGAGGTGTGCGGCAGGTAGGTGACTTTCGCAAACAGATTGTAGTCGTTCCCGCCCCACAGCGCGCGCCCTTCCTCGTACCTCTTTTCACTGATTTCAAAGGAATGCCGCTCGCCGGTCATATCTACGCCGCGCAGATAATAGTCGTCCGAACCATAGTCCCCGATCCCTCGCGAATATTCAAATTCCAGCCGCTCCAAATAGGCGGCTTCCGGGCGCTTGAGATAGGGGATGTCCAAAACGAGCGGCCGGACAAGGAAGAAAGCGGCGGCGACGCATAGCAGAATGCCTGCGGTTCTGCCGACCTTTTGCAGGAACGTTGCGTCCGGCTGAATCAGCAGTACGAATAAGACAAGGGCGATGATCACCGCTACCAGCCCTAAACCGCCATGGACAATGACGGCTTGCATAAACCCCGTGATTCCGATGGCAAAGGCATCGGCGCTTGTAAACCATTCCATCACCGCGAGGATGGTGATTGGCAGAAAAAAGATGACGGCAAGGAACAAAATAAACCATTTTAACTCCGCCTTGTTTTTTTTGCCGCCGGGTGTTCTTTCGTCTGTTCGGTTCTCATTTATATTGTTCATTTTCTCTCTTGCTTTTATGAAAATCAGTGTTTCAAATGCTCCAGTACCTCGCAAATCGCGAGCATCCCCTGTTTTTGATCTTTGATTTTGGCGGTGATGCTGTTGTTGACCAGCGACAATTTTATTTTGGTTTTCCCGCTTTTCGCTTTGATGATCCGCTGGGAAGGCAGTAAACCTTTTTGTACTTTCAGTTCGTCAAACTGGTCAAACGGAATGCAGATTTTACCGTAAATATGCGAGATATCAAAAGTTTCCAACACTGCGATAACCAATGTTTTTTCTGTCACGCCAACATAACAATATACATTACTCAAAGCTCCCAGTGCCAACATTTCAGCCGTCCCAGACATCAAGGTCCCCCATGCTTTTCCCTGGTATGTTTCCCCGTCCGGGCAAATACTGGCTAACATTTCATTCATATCTTTCTCATTCATGAATAAAGTCATATAGTTCACCTCGTTGTTTTGTTCATGGATCAGTGGATCCGATTCCATCTTAATTATAGCGCTTATCTTATTTTACGATGTAAAATCAGGGTAAAATACCCGTAAATATTAGGCGAGAAAGGCACAAGGTTACCCAATAATTTGGCTACGACAACCCCCTATGAGTGAAATGTGAACACCATATCACAATTATAGAAAGGATGATGCGTATGATTGTGATAAAAATAAAAAAGTATGTGTTTGACCACATACCGAATATTTTGTACACGCTCATTATACCATGCCAGTGAATGATGACAAAGTGAAATTGTATGGAGGATTGGCAAAAATAGATCCATTTGAATTTTGGGATACCGATTTAATCCCGGAGAATTTATCTCCTGAATTAAAAAAACTGAAGAGAAGGCATTGGCTCTATATTGTATATCCGGAATCTGCTCCTGAGGATTGGAAAGAGCAATTGGCACTAACAGGAGTACAATTTGCTGTTTCACCATTACATGATAGAGATTTATTGGTCAATGGAGACTTGAAAAAAGCACATTGGCATATGATTGTTATCTTTGATGGTCCTAGCACTTTCTTAACAGCTGCATCATTTCGAGAAATAACACATGGGCCATATCCTAAAGTATGTGAGAACTTACGAGGGTCATTTGAATATTTTACGCATAAAAATGATCCCGATAAGGCTCAGTATTCATCTAGCGACATTGAATTATTTAATGGCTTTGAGATAGATTTATCTGCTAAAGATGTGCAAAGAATCAAAAAAGAGTTATGTGAAATAATCATAAAACACAATATTACTGAATATATGGAATTTAATCTTTATGTTCAGTATTATCTTGAAGCTGATTATTTTGATGTTGCCAGTAATAATACTTACTATTTTAATTCTTTGATCAATTCGTTTCGACATAATCCAGAGAAGATAATGGCTCGATATAAAGTTATCAAAGAAGAAATATCAGGTTCAGTTGATAGTAATAAGGAGGATAAAGAACATGATAGTTGAAGCAAAAAATTTAGAAATCAGAGGTGTTGAAAAACGCACTTCAAAAAAATCAGAGGAAGAATATTTGATTGTTCGTGTTGAAGATGAAACAGGTAGAGCATATGAACTATTAGATCGTGATGTTGAGAATATGCCTATTTATAAAAGAGGCGTTGAATGTGATTTAACATTAGATCTTCGTTTAGGCAAATATACCAATGTTTCTATTGTTAAAATGAATATTCATAAGTAGGTGATTTTATGACAGGTGATATGGAGAAGAAATATCCAATTCCATCCGATGTTAGAATGTACACCCGTGAAGAGGTTGCGGAAATAATTGGATGTCATAAAGATCATGTTGTAATGCTAAGTGAAGTAGGATGTTTATCTTGTATACGTATCGGTAAGCGTTATATGTATTCATACGAGGCAATAAAAAAATTTCAGCACGATTATGAAGGATTCAATTTGTCGAATCGAGTAAAAGCTTTAGAAGCTTATCGTATCGTTGAAAGCAGAAAATAGCTTGTTTGAGGTGCTGAATCTTTAGATGAGGCACCTCATAAGTTATAATGATATCGTCCTTTTAAATAGCTTAGGCGATTAGAAGGAGAACAAATGGCTATTAGAAAAAGAGTAAGCAAAAAAGTGAAAAACGGATATGTTTACGAAGTTAATTTTACTTATAAAATTAATGGAATTTCATATCGATATTGGAAAGGCGGTTTTAAAACCAAAAAAGAAGCACAAGAGCATGAGAATTTGAAACGCATGGAATTTGCGAATAGTGTGAATCGTGTTCAAGATTGTAATAAAACTTTAAAAGAAGTTTATGATGAGTTTATGGAAATTGGTAGTACTGAATTTCAATACAACACGATTTATAATACGAAAAAGACTCTACATTATTGGTATGGAAAAGATGCAACGATGGATCTAGGGAATATCCCTATTCGAGATATTGGATACAGGACTTTGCAGCAGTTTTTCAATAAAAGAAGTGATTGCGGTAAAGCTTGTAATGAAGATATCAAAACAGCCCTTAGAAGGATATTTGTTTATGCGATTCGAAGTGAATATATTTCATCTAATCCTATTGAGTATGTAAAGGTTACTGGAGTTGAGAACAAAAAAGAAAAGCATGTTCTAACGTATGATGAGTTTCAATTGATTCTAAGAGAACTAAAGAATAAAAATACGGTTGAATATGATGCTATTTCGATGGCAGTTGTGATTGGATTCTATACTGGACTTAGAATCAGTGAAGTTATGGCTCTTCAAAAAGATGATTTTGATTTTGAAGAGAATACGATTTTTGTTCATAGAAAATTGAATTATAAGGGTAAAAAGAAAAAAGATATCGAAGCAGTTGAGCAAATGAAGTCTAAAAGCTCAAAAGCGATGATACCTTTACCGGATAGTCTTAAACAAGAATTAGAGTTATGGTTTGAAATGAATCCATATCAAAATGTCATCTGTGATGAGGGAGGTGATTTCCTTGATCCAGATTGTACAGGAAATCGTATCCGCAGTATTTCAAATAAGTTAGGGATACCATTTCACTTTCATTTATTGAGACACACATATACCACTTATTTGGTGAATGCTCATGTTGATGTGAAAGTGGCACAAGAATTATTGAGACACGCTAACTTCAATACGACGATGTCTGTTTATGCTCATGTGGATGATAAGAAGAAACAAAACATAGTGAATGAAGTGTTCTGTGGCGAAAATGTGGCAAAAACGCATAAAAATAAAAACACTTCGTCGTAATCACCGATACCTAAAGGCTTTTTCGACAAAGTGTTATATGCAATGGCGCCTGAAACAGGACTCGAACCTGTGACCTGCCGGTTAACAGCCGGATGCTCTACCGACTGAGCTATTCAGGCAATTGCTTAATTATAATATCCTAAGGAGGTTTTTATGTCAACACCTTTTTTGATTTTTTCTTTGGCTTCAAGTATGATAGTTTTGAAAAAGGAAAAGGTGAGACTATGATCAAGGCAATTGTAATGGATATGGATGGCACTTTATTGGATTCCAATAATAAGATTTTGCCGGAAACAAAGAAAGCGTTAATTGATTTAGAAAAGAAAGGTGTATCACTTATTTTAGCAAGTGGAAGAAGTTATACTAGATTGCTGCCATATGCCAAAGAGTTGGAAATGGATAAATATCATGGATATTTATTAGAAGTTGATGGTATTGCGATATATGATGTGCATGAAGATAAACGTTCGGTATTAAAACGAATGGAACCTCAGGAAATTGAAGAAGTCTTTACGTATTTAATGGGTCTTGATTGCGAAAGCATGGCTTGTTTTGATGATGGCTTGTTTGATTATTTTAATGAGGATATATATCAATTGAAGGTTCAGTTACGCAAAGAAATGAATCTACCTGATGATTATCCTTGGACTGCAGGGCCTTGGGCTTGGCTTGCGGACATGCGTGATGGCTATCCTAAAATCTCATATATTAAAACATTTGACGAAATCAACAGACTTGTTAATAAGATTCAATTAATGCAGGATGAAGATAAACTTGCAATAATTTATGCTGATCTTTTAGATAAATTTTCAAATCAGTTTGAAATCTTTAGGACGTGTCCTAGACAGTTGGAAATTTTACCGAAAGGTTTTTCAAAAGGGAAAACGCTTGAAAGGATCATGAAACAGAATGGCTGGCAAAAAGATGAAGTCTTAGCGTTTGGAGACGGGGAAAATGATGTGAGTTTATTTGAAGTTGTCGATAACAGTTATGCAATGGGACAAGCAAAAGATTATGTGAAAGAAAAGGCAGCTTTTGTCACAAAATCAAATAACGAACAGGGGATTTTAGAGGCTTTAAAGCAGTTAGGATTAGCTAATTAAAATGAATTGAAAGCTTTAAAATATCTATGATAAGATGTCTCTGCAATAAGGGAGTAGTTATCTTGTTTTGCAAGTGTTTAAACCAACATACTGGTCAGATAGGACCTGGTTTAATGTAAAAGACGAGACTTATGCGATTTTTTTCGCATGAGTCTCTATTTTTTTAGAAAGGTTGAAGTTTTATGGATCTACTATCACTAATTTTTACAGGTATCGGATTGGCTATGGATGCCAGTGCTGTTTCAATTGCGAAGGGTATGTCTTTACCAAATGAAAAAATTAAAAATTACGCTTTAAAACTAGGTTTGGCTTTTGGTATCTTTCAGGGATTGATGCCTCTAATTGGTTATTTGGCGGGTAGTACATTTTCTGGTTATATTCAAAGTGTTGACCATTGGGTTGCTTTTATATTGCTTGCTTTGATTGGATTAAATATGATCAAGGAAAGTCGAGAAGAAAAAGAAAATGAAGAAGTTTCGGATTTGCCGTTAAAGGTAATCTTGTTGTTGGCAATCGCCACCAGTATTGATGCTTTAGCTGTTGGTGTGAGTTTTGCTTTCTTAAAAGTTAATATTGTGTTGGCTTGTTCGATCATCGCTATTGTTACATTTATATTATCTTTTATTTGTGTCATGGTTGGAAAAAGGCTGGGATCTCTTTTTCAAAAATATGCAGAAATTTTTGGTGGTATTATTTTAATGATGATTGGGGCAAAGATCTTGATTGAACATTTATTCTTGTAGTTTTCTGATATAATTTATGTATCAAGGAGGTGCATCAAATGGAATTACAAAAAGTATTGAGTGAGCGTCGTAGTATTCGGAGATATAAGAATTCATCTATTCCTCAAAATGATATTGAAACGATCATTCAGGCGGCACAGGAAGCACCTAGTTGGAAGAATTCGCAGACGGCTCGTTATCATGTCGTGCAGACAGAAAAGATGGTAAAAAAGATTAAAAAAGAAGCTTTGCCTGAGTTTAATGCGAAAAATGTTGCGGATGCTCCTGTTTTGATAGTGATGAGTTTCGTTGGATCAAGAAGTGGGTTTGATAAAGATAAAAATCCCGTCAATGAAGTTGGCGAAGGCTGGGGATTTTATGATTGTGGTCTTGCTACTGAGAATTTATTATTGAAAGCAACGGAACTTGGGTATGGGACACTTGTAATGGGGATTCGAGATGAGGTAAAACTTCGTGAACTATTAAATATTCCTCAAGATGAAATTATTGTCGCTGTGATTGGGTTAGGAATTCAAGATATAGCTCCATCAAAACCTGAAAGAAAGCCGCTTTTAGATGTGTTGAAATGGCACTAGAAAAAAAATTAAAAAAAATTTAAAAAATAGTTTGACAACTAATAATCTGCATGATATTATTACTAGGCATTCAGCAATTGGGCCTGTAGCTCAGGTGGTTAGAGCGCACCCCTGATAAGGGTGAGGTCGTTGGTTCAAGTCCATTCAGGCCCACCAGTTGCTGAATAAATGGGGTGTTAGCTCAGCTGGGAGAGCACCTGCCTTGCACGCAGGGGGTCAGGAGTTCGATCCTCCTACGCTCCACCATTTAGTAAATGAAGCCTTGAAAAAGGCTTTTTTTTATTTAGTGTGCATATTTACACATTATTTTTTTATCGTCCCTTTTTTTTAAATGTTTGAAGTGATATTCTATTACTAGTGAAAAAGAAGAGGTCGTTATGAAGAGAAAAAGGAAAAAAATAATGAAAAAAAGAACAAGGAACCGGCTGATTCTTTTGATTGGTGTAATCCTTGTTTTATTATTGGCTTTTTTTATGATTCGAGGAATTGTGACAGGAATTTCGTCTTTGTTCACATCGGATATTCAAAGCGTTGAAGGGTATGAAGAACTTCAGAGTGGTGGTTTAACGGATGAGGAAATTTCTGAGATTGTTTCTTTGCCAAATTACCATTCAGAGCGGGCTGCAAGATATGCTGCTTGGGATGTTAAAGATGCTAAAGAACGTGTTATGCAAGTAAACTGTGATATGGATCTTGAACCATATTCGAATACTATAATTCAGGAAGATGATACCGATGTCACAATGTTGATTAATAAGTTCTATGCTTTGCCTGAAGGCTATGTACCTGCCGATTTAGTGCCTTTAGATAAGTATGCTTGTGTACAGGGAGAGGATTTTTCGTGTCAGGATGTAGAACAAATTGAATTACGAAAAGAAGTATATGATGCTTATATCGAGTTTTGTGATGCTGCTAGTAAAGAGAATATAAATATTCGAGCAATAGCTGGTTACCGCAGTTATGATTACCAAGCCGGTTTATGGAATTATAATGCTTCAGTGTATGGTGAAGCATATGCGGATGAATATTATGCACGTCCAGGGCAGAGTGAACATAACTCTGGTTTATGTATAGATATTACATTTAATGGGTATAATTATAATGAAATTGAAAATTATGATGGATATGAATGGATTTTAAATAATGCTCATAAATACGGATTTATCCTTCGTTATCCAAAAGATAAGGTTGATGTGACACGATATGGGTATGAATCCTGGCATTTTCGTTATGTAGGCAAAGAAGCTGCCAAAGTAATCTATGATAATGATTGGACATTGGAGGAATATCATGGCTCAAAATAGAAAAAGAAAAAAGCGGTGGATGAAGAAAAGAACAAGAAATCGTTTGATTCTTGCCGGTGGATTAATCGTATTTGTTTTATTGATCTATGGTTTGATCAGTTTGATTGCTTCAGTTTTCTTCTCTTCAGATGAAAATGTGGATAATAAGACAACAACAGCCAATGAGCAGACAGTGGTTTCGTTTATGGGGGTTGGAGATAATTTGATTCATGATACTGTGTATAAAGATGCTCTGCAGGAAGATGGAACATACGATTTTACAGATATGTATGCCAACTTCAGCGAAGATCTTAAAAATACAGATATCAAATTTATCAATCAGGAAACGGTACTTGGCGGTGTAGATCTTGGTTTATCAGGATATCCTACATTTAATTCTCCAACAGAAATTGCGAAAAATCTTGAATCAGTCGGTTTTAATCTTGTGAATCTGGCCAGTAATCATTGTTTGGATCGTATGGAACAAGGAATTGCCAATGAACTGGCTGCTTTTGATGAAACAAATATCGTTCATGATGGTGTTTATAATACACAGGAGGAATTTGATACCATTCCAACTTTTACAAAGAATGGAATCACATTTAGTTTTTTAGCTTATACATATGGCACAAACGGAATTCAACCTACATATACATATAATGTGTCTTATTTTGATGATGCGCAAATTCAAAGTGATGTTCAAAGAGCAAAAGAAATCAGCGATGTTGTAATCGTATCAGCACACTGGGGTGATGAAAACACATTTGAACCGAATGATTTTCAGAAACACTATGCGCAATTGTTTGCAGATTGTGGTGTGGATGTTGTGATAGGGACACATCCTCATACGATTCAGCCGGTTGAATGGATTGAAGGTTCAAAGGGTAATAAGATGCTTTGTGTTTATTCTTTAGGAAATTTCATTGGAGGTATGCTGACAACCGATAATGCGATAGGTGGCGAAATAAAATTTGATTTTGTCAAAGAAGGGGAAAAGATATCTATTGAAAATGTTGAATGGATCCCAACGATCATTCATTTTGAAGGCAATCAAGCCAATATCATGGAAGAGCGTTCAAACTATCAAGCATATAAAGTAAGTCAATATACAGATAAGTTGGCAAAGAAACATGTTTTAAACAATTATGAAGGAAATGTGGTAAGCTTAGAGTATATTGACTCTAAAACAAGAGAAGTCATATCTGCGGAATTTTTAGGAGAATATGATGGCACAAACTAAAAAAAGAAGAATTAACCGTAAAAAACAAATCAAACGCTTGAGTTTATTAGCGCTCATTATCTTATTGATCATTTTCCTTTTTGTATCTAACTTCAATCGTATGCGATTGTGGATAAAAGGTTATGGTTTTTCTGAACAGAATATTCTTTTACGACTGGATAAATCATGGTTAAATGAATATTTAGAATTGGATTCAGCTTTAGATCTTGAAACTTGGGATACTGTTGAAAATGATCATCATTATATCGATTATGTTAACTATTCGAGTAATCATGATGTTTCAAATGAACAGGTTGTTCAGTATGTAGACTCTTTCTATGAACTTTATGGTCAACTTGAACAAGCTGGTTTTTCAATAGAAACGTGTAGAGAATTAATGGATTCTTTAACAATTGATGATTTTCAGGCGATTGTGGATGCCGGATATAAGTATGAAGATATCCAAGGGTATTTGGATATAAATGGTGTAATTGTATCGGATATTGCGGCTTATATTGATTCGGGTTTAGATCCGCTTGATGCCGTAATGAATGTTTCGTATCCGTTTATTGATTCACAAAATACGATCACGACAAACTATCAGATCATGGAACCGGATGATCTTTTGGTATTGGTAAAACATGGTTTTGGAGTTTCTTCTGATTATGTTCCAGATGATCTTGTATCGACAAACATCATGGTTTCTGATTCCAGTCCAGATCCTAGACTTAGAAAAGAGGCTGCTGAAGCTTTAGAAAAGATGGCTGAAGATGCTTCCAAAGAAGGATATACTTTAGCGATTAACAGCGCTTACAGATCGTATGAAGACCAGCAGGCTGTTTATGATGAGTATTTTGCGATGTATGATCCTGTGACTGCAGCAAGTCTTGTAGCAGTTCCTGGCTATAGCGAACATCAGCTTGGTCTAAGTGTTGATTTAACTTGTAAAGATGTGATTGATGGAGTATATGGAGTGTTTGGTGACAGTCCGGACTATGATTGGACCATTGCTCATGCTCATGAATATGGTTTTATTTTACGCTATCCAGAAGATAAAACTGCTATTACTGGGACGGCTAATGAGCCTTGGCATTATCGTTATGTTGGAGTTGAAGCGGCTACGGAAATTTATGAAAATGGATGGACTTTAGAAGAATATATCCAACATCATGGCTTTACATATGATTTATCACCAGAATAATATATCTGGTGATTTTTTTTGATCTTGAAAGAAAAATAGCACCATTTTGGTGCTATCTTCTTAATGATTAATTAGTTTTTTTAGGAGAGAGATATATGAAGGGATTTTTTTAATTGAGCTTTCCTTAAGCTCATCTATAAAATACTTAAAAGTTATGTTTTAAGTATCACTTTATCGTGTGAAAAAATGTGAGATTTATTTGAAATGTGTTAAATTGTCGAATTTTTGGATTTTTTAAGATATGTGTTATAATGACTGAGATTAGGGGATGTGAAATGATATTATTTTTTAAATGTTTACCAAGATTGATACATCGAGCTAATGCAGATATTCGAAGACATTTCACTATGACGTTTTCGAGTGCTTTATCAATTGGTGTAGCATTATTGATTGCTATGTTAATGGTCGTTAGTGCGGTGAATGTCAATCAGTTTACGCAAAATATTGAAGAAGAATTTATTGTCCAGATATCCCTGGATCCAACATTGAACGATGAACAAATCAATGAGCTTGAGAATGAAGTTTCATCGATGAAACATGTTGCCAGTGTGACTTTTTCTTCTAAAGAAGAAGAATTGGATAAGCTAATTGAAGAAAATGGGAATATGTTTTCTCAATACGAAGGAGATAATAATCCTTTGTATGATGTTTTGATAGCTGAGCTGGATGATAATACGGCCATGGAATCATTTACCAATAAAGTCAGCAAGATGGATGGTGTTATGAAGGCTACTTATGGAGGTAGTGCTATTGTGACATTAATCAACTTGTTTGAAGCAATTCGATATGGAGGCTCGATCTTTGTGGTAGTTATGGTTGTACTGGCAATCTTTTTGATTCGTAATACGATCAAGATGACGATTCGAATCAGAAAAGATGAGATTGCGATCATGCGTCAAGTTGGGGCATATAGCTGGTATATTTCTGTACCATTTATGTTAGAAGGAATGGTCACAGGATTTATTGGGGCTTTAGGACCAATGTTGATTTGTGGATTTGGATATACATATTTGTATCAGGCGCTGAATGGTTCCTTGATGTCAGATATGTTCCGGTTGATCGAACCTTTTCCTTTTGTGATTTGGGTTTGTTTAGGATTATTGATCGTTGGCGGCTTTGTAGGAATGATTGGAAGCTTGCTGGCTACTAGGAAATATTTGAGGTGGGCACGATGAAAAAGACAAAAATACTATCTGTAATCAGTACAGTTGCCTTATCATTAGGCACAATGATCCCTGTTTATGCGGAAGATTATTCCGATGAAGATGCGTGGTATGCACGTTGTTCGCAACCACAGACAGATCAAGCTGGAGTAAGCGCATGTCAGGGATTCCAGGATTATCAGGAACAAAAAAGGCAGCAATTACAAGAAAATATTAATTCATTTAATAATGATATTGCCTCATTAAAATCAGATAGCGCTGAAATAGAAGCTTTGGCAAAACAACAAAAAGAACTGGCAGATTCTTTAACAAGTCAAATTCAGGCAAAGGAAGAATCAATTCAAACTATTGAAGAGTCAATTCAAGATTTGGTTGCGCAAATCGAGGCAAAACAGGCAGAAATTGATGAATGGGATGCACAGATCAAATCTCGTATGCAAAGCGAACAAACAACGATAGGAACAAATATCGTTATTGATTTGATCATGGGTAGTGACAATTTAAATGATATGTTACGCCGTATTTCTGGTGTTGAAAGAATCACCGAAGATGACCAGGACCAAATCGAAAAATTAAATGAATTAAAAGCGGAGCTGGAATTACAAAAATCAGAACAGGAGCGTTTAGAAAACGAAACGAAGGAGCAAAAGGCTCAGCTTGAAGAAGAACGTGAACAAGTAAAACAGCTTGAAGAGTCTTATAACAAGCTTGTTGAAGAGTATCAAAAACAAATAGCGGATCTGCAGGCACAGATGCGTTCAGCACAGGCAGATATCGCTTCTATACGATCATTTACGATTTCTTCTGGGTACACTGGAAGCATTGAACAGGTAGATGGATTCATCAATCCAATCAGCGGAGGAAGAATTTCTGCAGGAACATGGGCTTATCCTCGTGGTGGTTTGCATTTAGGTTTAGACTGGGCAGCTTCAATTGGTACAGCCGTTGTTGCTCCTGCTAGCGGTGTTGTTTTATATGCGAATAATCCAGCACCGACAAATGGTGGATATTTAGGTAACTGGACAGGATATCCTGCTGGTGGTGGAAATACAATTGAAATGTTATGTAATGTAGGTGGAACATTGTATGCGGTAAGTTTTGCCCATTTATCACAAAATGGTTTTGCGGTAAGTGCCGGTCAGAGTGTTTCACAAGGACAGTTGCTTGCCTTGACTGGTAACTCAGGAAACTCAAGTGGTCCTCATTGTCATATTGAAGTTTATAATTTGGGTTCTATGAGTGTTGAAGAGGCAGTGAATCGCTTTGCCTCAACAGCGGATTTTGCATGGGGAACAGGATGGAACAGTACTGCAACGGCTTGTGGTTCGGGAAATACTCCATGTCGTGAAAGACCTGAAAAATTCTTCGGATAGGAGGCTTGAAATGATTGAAATCTTAGATGTATCGAAAGCTTATCCAAATGGAGTCCATGCTTTGAATCATGTAAAGCTTAAGATCGATGATGGTGAATTTGTTTATGTAATTGGAGCAACAGGATCAGGAAAGAGTACGTTGATAAAGATCTTAAACGGAGAAATCGTTCCTGATGAAGGGTTGGTTATTGTTAATGGTACCGATGTAGGAGCTTTAAAGCATAGAAAAGTGCCTTATTATCGTAGAAACATTGGTTGTGTCTTCCAGGATTATCGTCTGCTTCCAACTTTGACGGTATTTGAAAATATTGCCTTTGCCTTGGAAGTTTTAGGTATGTCAAAAAAAGAGATTCGAAAACGTGTGCGTGATGTATTGGAGTTGGTCGATCTAAAAGATAAGGAACGTTGTTATCCAAATGAACTTTCAGGAGGTCAACAACAGCGTGTGACAATAGGTAGAGCGATTGCCAATCGTCCTCAGGTATTGATTGCCGATGAACCAACAGGAAACCTGGATCCAGAAAAGAGCTTGGAGATCATCAAACTTCTAGAAAAGATTAATGAAACATTTAATACAACTATTTTGATGGTTACGCACGATATTGTATTGGTTGAAAAATTTAAGAAACGAACAATCACTTTAGACCATGGTTATGTTGTTCATGATTCTTTCAAAGGTGGATATAAGAGCGTATGAAAGAGAAATTGAATCTAGCTCTGTATGAATTGAAGTACGCGTTTATTGGGATCAAAAGGCATTTATTGTTATGTTTATCAGCTATTAGTGCCATTACGATATCACTATTCTTGATGGCTGCTTTTCTTGTGGTGGGAATCCATGTCGATCATTTTGCAACGAATGTACAAAGTGATTTAAGTATCCATGTTATTTTAGACCAAGATATTGTGGAAGATGATCAGATTAATGCAATTGAAGATCAAATACTAGAATTATCGAATGTAGATTCAGTTGAATTTTCAGATAAAGAAAATGAATTAGAGTTGATGATCGATGAAAAAGGAGACGCTTTCTCCATTTATAAGGGAGAAGAAAATCCTTTATCCAATGCGTTTTTTGTCTATGTACAGGATGAAAAACAAATTCAAGATACATCTGAACAAATTGAGCAAATTGAAGGCGTTTCAAGCAGTGCATATGGAGGAAGCAGTGTTACGCAGCTGATCAATTTATTGGATATGGTTCGTAAAGTTGGCTATGGCGTTATACTGTTGCTTCTTATTTTGTCGATTTATCTTATTTTTAATACGATTCGTACAACGATATTCTCACGTCATGAAGAAATTATTATCATGCGCCAGGTTGGAGGAACAAACGCTTTTATCAAGCGTCCTTTTGAAGTGCAGGGTGTTTTGATTGGATTGTTTGGCTCGTTGTTACCGGTAGCAGCTTTGTATTTTGGATATGCGAAGCTGTATGAGGTATTAGAAGGTCAATTGTTTTCTAATTTGTTTTCTTTGATAAAGCCAAATCAAATTGTATGGCAGGTTGGTTTGATCATAACCTTGATTGGGTTGTTGATTGGAGGATTTGCCAGCTTCTGGGCTGTTACAAAGTATTTAAAAGTAAAACGATAGGAACGTCCTATCGTTTTGTTGATATGGAGGTTATGAAAATGGCTCGAATAAAGAACAATAAGAAACAAACCATCATCGTTACGGTATTATGCTTAGTATGTTTTGGTGTAGGTGTCTTGGTTCCGGTTATCTATCAAAGAGCTTCGAGTTCATCCAGTGATTCAAAGCTCGAATATGTTAAGAATGTCTTGGAGAATGACTGGTATTATGCAGATCAGGTAGAAGATCTGGATAGTTTGCTGACTGAACAAGCTTTGACAGGTATGACAACATTAGATATCGACCCACATACAAATTATTTCAGCCTGGATCAGGCAAAACAGTTTTCTTCCAGTCTTCAGGGAACTAATACAGGAATAGGTATTCAGTTTTATCAGCAAGATAATGGAAATATTTATGTAAAATACGTGTTCATCAATTCAACAGCGGATGATGCAGGATTAAAAAGCGGTGACATTATCACAAAAATCGGTAATCTAGATCTTGCAAGTTCAACAACAGATGATATCGTTACCTATATTCAAGATCGTGATGGGAAAGAAATTGCGGTGGACTATGTACGTGATGGACAGACTGCTTCAGTTAAACTAACTCCAAGTGAATATGACTCCACGGTTATCTGTAATATCTATGATGGATATGGAGAAATCATTCTAAGCAGCTTTTCTTCTCATAGTGGAGATGATGTGGCCGATGCGATGGCACGTTTAAAAGAGGCTGGAATTACTAAGATGATCCTGGATTTAAGAAACAATACAGGCGGATATTTAAGTGCGGCTGTAGAAATCGCATCCACTTTCTTGCCTTCGGATTCTGTTGTTTTTTATGAAGAAGATAAAGATAAGAATATAACAGAAGTAAAAACGGATGACAGTTATGGGCAGATTGAAATGGACCAAATCGTTATTTTACAAAATGATCAAACAGCCAGTGCTTCTGAAGCGCTGATAGGAGCTTTAAAATCACACTTGAAAGATAAAGTTACATTAGTGGGACAGACGACTTACGGAAAAGGAACAGAACAGACAACCGTTCCTTTTGAAGATGGTACGAGCATTAAATATACAATAGCACGATGGTTGACACCGGATAAGGAAAGCATTCATGAAAAAGGCTTTGAACCGGATGTGGCTGTTGAGGATACTTCGATTGGTTCTGTTAGTTATACAGAAATGAAAGAAGATGATGTGATCATTGCGGACAAGGTTCATGTCAATGCCTCAGCTCTGCAAAGATTCTTAGAATATCTGGGATATACTGTCGATAGAACGGATGAATACTTTTCTAAAACGAGTTCTGATTCTTTGAAACAGTTTCAAAAAGATCAGGGAATTGCTCCAACTGGAAATTGTGATTATACGACCTGGGAAAAGATTTTGGATATGATCACGCAAAAATACAATGAGAATTCGGTCAATGACGATCCAATCCGTAACCATGGAATCGAATTATTGGGATAAATATTTACAAAAAATAAAAGAAAAGGTATACTTCTTTGTGGAAATGAAGTTCTTCCATGGGAAAACCTAAACCGCTTATTAAGCTGATGACTTCTACGAGTTTTTTATCGTGGAAAGGCATCAGCTTTTCTGCGTTATTGAAGGAGGATTTGTTTATGTTGACATCATTGGCTTTTATCTTTTTAGTCGGATTATCTATGGCAGCTATCTGCCAAAGAATTAAAATGCCTCGCATTATCGGTATGTTGATAACGGGAATTGTACTTGGCCCATATGTGTTGGATTTGTTGGATCCATCGATCTTGTCTATATCGGCAGATCTAAGGCAGATGGCATTGATCATTATATTGTTGAAGGCAGGACTATCTTTAAATCTGGAAGATCTAAAAAAAGTTGGACGCCCAGCTATCATGATGTCTTTTGTGCCTGCCAGCTTTGAAATCTTAGCTTTCTTTTTGTTTGCTCCATATATTTTAGGTATTGATCGCATTTCAGCAGCAGTAATGGGATCGGTGTTGGCGGCTGTATCACCGGCTGTGGTTGTACCTAGAATGGTTTCGTTGATGGAAGAAAAATATGGAACTAAAAAGAGCATTCCACAGATGATCATGGCAGGAGCCAGCTGTGATGATATTTTTGTGATCGTATTGTTTACGACGTTTACTGGGATGGCACAGGGTGGAAGTGCAAATTTTATAGATTTTTTGAATATTCCTGTTTCAATCGTATTAGGTATTATTTTAGGTGCTGTAACAGGATATTTTTTAAGCTGGTTTTTTGAAACTACGTATGCTTTAAAAAACTATGTTCGAAACAGTATGAAAGTTATTATTGTACTAGGTGTTTCATTTTTGTTGATGGCAATTGAAACCTGGTTAAAAGGAATTGTTTCTGTTTCTGGTTTGTTGGCAGTTGTGAGCATGGCATGTGTGATCAAATTAAAAAGCACAGAGTTTGTATCAAAACGTTTGTCTGAAAAATTTGGTAAGTTATGGCTGGCAGCAGAAGTGTTGTTATTTGTGCTTGTAGGAGCCGCTGTTGATATTCGATATACGATGGATGCGGGCTTAGCCGCTGTTTTGATGATTTTTATTGCCTTGTTTTTTCGCTCTATCGGTGTATTGATCTGCATGTTGAAAACACCTTTGAGACGAAAAGAACGTTTATTCTGTGTGATTGCGTATCTTCCTAAGGCAACGGTGCAGGCAGCTATTGGTTCTGTTCCTTTGGCAATGGGACTTTCATGTGGTCAGATCGTTTTATCTGTCGCTGTTTTGGCAATCTTGATTACTGCCCCATTAGGCGCTATTGGGATGGATCTAACTTATCAAACACTTTTAGAAAAAGAAGATGTTTCCTCTTTGGAATAATAGTGAAAATTGATCTATGGAAGACTATAATAGGTGTTGGAGGTCTATCTCATGAAGAAGGTGAATGCCATGTGGGCTTTATTTGCACTTGGTTCGGCTGTATTTGCCGCATTGACATTATATTGGCTAAAATAGGAATTGATGGAATGAACTCCAATCTTGCCACAGCCATTCGTACGATCGTGGTCTTAATTATGGCTTGGGGCATGGTATTTTTAGTTGGAGCTCAGTCTGGTATTTCTGAGACATCTAGTAGAAGCTGGATCTTTTTGATCTTGTCTGGTCTTGCCACGGGTGCTTCCTGGCTTTGTTATTATCGTGCTTTGCAGTTGACAGATGCTTCTAAAGTTGTACCGATAGATAAATTGAGCGTTGTGATAACTTTGCTCTTGGCTTTTGTCTTTTTGCACGAAGAGTTTACAGCAAAATCAGCCATTGGGGCAGTATTGATCACAATTGGAACATTAGTGATGGTTTTATGAAATTAGCTCGTTTATGCGAGCATTCTTTTTTGTCTGTTCATAACAATTGCGTATAATAGGGTTAGATGTTATTCTAGCCAAAAGGAGAGAATCGAAAATGGATAAATTTGAACTGGTATCAGATTATAAACCAATGGGCGATCAGCCTACGGCTATCAAAGAATTGGTGCAAGGATTAAAAGATCATAAAAAATATCAGGTTTTGTTGGGGGCAACAGGAACTGGTAAGACCTTTACAGTCTCAAATGTCATTGCCCAGGTGAATCGTCCAACATTGGTGTTTGCACATAATAAGACATTAGCTGGGCAGCTATACTCGGAGTTTAAAGAGTTTTTCCCTAATAATAGAGTGGAGTACTTTGTCTCCTATTTTGATTATTATCAACCTGAAGCATATTTGCCTAAGACGGATACATATATTGATAAAAATACCAAGACAAATGAAGAACTGGATATGTTGAGGATGGCCGCGGTAAACAGTGTGTTAGAAAGACGTGATACGATCATCGTTGCCAGTGTTGCCTCAATTTATGGTGCCAGTAATCCAGAACAATATCGTCATATGATCTTTACTTTGAGAACAGGGCAGACCATAGATCGAAATGAGTTGATGCTGGCATTGGTTCATCAACAGTATAAAAGAAATGATACCGATCCTTTGCGTGGAACTTTTAGAGTTCGAGGCGATGTTATTGAAATTACTCCTGGTCATACAGATCGTTACCTGATTCGTATTGAATTGTTTGATGATGAAATTGAACGAATTTGTGAAGTGGATCCTGTTACAGGTCATGTAAATCAGGCATATCATTTATATATTATTTATCCGGCAAATGGATATGCGACAAGCATGGATGTTATTAAAAGGGCAGCTGCAAGCATTGAAGAAGAGTTGGAAGATCGTTTAGATTACTTTGACAAAATGGGAAAACCGCTTGAAAAAGAACGTTTGGAACAAAGATGTCGTTATGATATAGAAGCTTTAAAAGAATTTGGGGTGTGTCCAGGAATTGAAAACTATTCACGACACATTGATGGACGAAAGCCAGGGGAAAGACCCTACACATTGTTTGATTATTTTCCAGATGATTTTTTATTGGTCGTGGATGAAAGTCATGTTTCTCTTCCGCAGATTCGAGGCATGTATAATGGAGACAGGGCTCGTAAAGAAGTATTGGTAGAGTATGGTTTTCGTTTACCAAGTGCCTTAGATAATCGTCCACTGCGTTTTGAAGAATTCGAATCGATCATACCTTCGGCTATTTTTGTTTCGGCAACTCCGGGTGATTATGAACTTGAGAAAGTAGATGGTCATGTTATTGAACAGATCATTCGTCCAACCGGATTATTGGATCCAGAAGTGGAAGTAAGACCAATCGAAGGTCAGATTGATGATCTAGTAGATGAAATTAAAATGCGTATTAAAAAGAATCAAAGAACATTGATCACGACCTTGACTGTGCGTATGGCAGAAGATCTTACATCATATCTTAAGAATATGGATCTTAAAGTTGCGTGGCTTCATCATGAAGTAACGACAATTGAAAGAACAGAGATCATTCATGATCTTAGGCAGGGAAAATATGATGTATTGATAGGAATCAACTTATTAAGAGAAGGTCTGGATATACCGGAAGTTTCTTTAATTGCGATCTTAGATGCAGACAAAGAAGGCTTTTTAAGAAGTAAACGTTCTTTAATTCAGATCATTGGACGTGCCGCTAGAAATGCAGAAGGAAAAGTCATTATGTATGCAGATACGATCACCGAAAGTATGCAATATGCTATTGATGAAACAAATCGAAGAAGAAGCATACAGATCGAATATAATAAGGAACATAATATTGTTCCAAAAACGATCATAAAACCAATTCACGATGTAGTTCGATCAAAGGAAACGAAAGAAATGGCTGCCAAGTACTTAAAGAAAAAGAAGGTGGGCGCAAAACAAAAAGAAGTCATGTTAAAGAATATCGAACAGGAAATGAAAGAGGCTGCGCGTACGCTTGATTTTGAAAGAGCAGCTCAGTTGCGCGATATATTATTAGAATTAAAAGCAGAATAAAAGAGAACCGCAAGGTTCTCTTAATTAGTAATTTTCTAAATCAGCTGGATACGTTATAGTATCAAGGGAATTGATTTGATCTAACGTGCATTCGATGGTTACATCGATGATAACTTGCTGGGTTTCGACATCCTGTAGTCCGGATATCCCAAGGGTTAAAGAGGTAATATAGTTATCTTCAATTGTTGCATCAAGTGTAGCATCTTCAATGGTAACGGATCCCATAGAATCAAGGTATGAAGAAATTAATGATCCATCAATCGTGAATGAGTAATTATTTCCATTTTTTGAGCTTCGTGTAAAGAGCGCTTTTAATTCATCGTCTGTATAATTTAAGAATGGATTGTATACAGACAGTTTTTCACTGCCGTTGATTCCTAAATTTTCTAAAAGACTTTGGGAAGTGGTTCCATATGAATTAAGGTATGTTTTGTTATCTTTGATGTAGAAGTTTAAAAAATTGTCTTCGGCATTGTCTCCAGCTTCAAGATCAAGATCTAGAGCGAGTTGCAAATTGTCTTTTTGATTCAATTGTAAATCAAACTTGATTTTAGAAGCGTCTTCATTGTTTGATGTGAAAGTACCTTGAATATGGCCGGAATTCAATTCAAGTGTATTATCGAGTGCCGAGAAAAACTCTAGTGCATAATCGTCATTGTTAGATGAGCATGCAGCTAGATTTAAAATCATAAAAGTCGATATAAAGAATGTAAATATTTTTTTCATGAGGTCCTCCTTGTGTAAAAGTATTGTATATTAGGAATGATAAAGATGTCAAAAAGGAGAGTAAAATGAATAAAGTATTGATTTATTTAGGAACATCTAATTTAAAAGAAAAAGTAATTGAAGATGTATTTAAGCAAATTGGAATAGAAATTAATTATATAGATGATGATGATCTTGAAAATACATTGGAAAAGTTATTAGAATTACCTCGAAAAGAAGGGGAAAAAGGAAAACGAGAACCATTTATGTTTATTGATGGCGACAACGTGGATGAAATTAAAAATTTGGAAAGCATTTTAAGAGATAATAATGTGAAGATTGAAAGAAAAGCAGTGAAGACAAAAAATAATATTAGTTGGACATTGCGCGCATTGATGGATGAAGTAGATGAAGAATTTGAATATTTTGAATTACGAGATCACTTATATAATTTGATCATGCACCCAGATAAAGAAAAACTAAAAAAAGATCCAGACTATTTGAAACTGATGTCAATGGCATTTTCTTTGTTGGAAGACCAAAATGTAGGCAAGGATATCCTTGAAATAGCAATAAAATCAATCGAAAATTTCAAAAATTAAAATAAAAACGCTTACATTAAAAAATGGGGTTGATTTAGTGTCTAGGATTTGCTAATATAAACGGGCGCCAAGGGAGAGCGGATCTGATAAAAAAAGAGCTTGAAAAAAAGCTTGCAAAGTCCACCAAGTTGTGGTAATATAATCAGGCACGCGAAACGGTGCGAAAAAGAGATCTTTGAAAACCGAACAGAATAGAAGAAACCAAGAACGAAACGTCAATTCTGGAAAGAAGAAACAATC
>NZ_JAQLXG010000015.1:0-58253 GCF_028321995.1 Faecalitalea cylindroides | reverse complement strand
AGGGGTTCATACACATATAAAAAGGGACTAATAGTCCAAAGTAGTTCAAAAACTACTCAACTGTTAGACCCTCTTTTATTTTTTTTAGATATAAATCCCAAAAAATCCCGAAAAATTTCATAATTTTTTTGTCCTTTTGCTCATTTCCGGTGTGATAGATAAGTGAACAGTGAAAGGAGAAAGAATATGAATTTTAAAAAATTAGGAAAGAAACTGTTTATACTTGTTTTGTTGCTTACTTCTATTTTTAGAATAAGCATGCCGATTTTGGCTGCAACAGGAAATGTATCTTTGGATACGCACGGAGATCGATGGAGGATGGGATTATCCACTGTTTTTTATGATCGTTATCTACAAACTCAAAGAAATATAACGAGCATAAGGATCGATAATTTTAGTATTAATGGACAAAATGCTTATTGTGTAGAGCCAAATGTTGAAATTTATCCTTCGATTGCAATGGAAATATTGGATGGACAGGCTGCCTTAAATGCACTTCATACCGCAGGCTATTCGGATTCTCAAATTAATGAAATGGCATTGATTTCAAGCTTAGGGTATGGATATGCCAATGATTTCTCAGAAGAAATGAATGCAGCAACACAGGTGCGAATTTGGCAAGTACATTTTGGCGATGTGATATCAAATATTCCGGCAGACATTCAAGCCCGTATTGATGTGATCAATGAAAGAATTCGTAAGATGAATACATCTTTATCATTTGAAAATCAGACTGTGGAATTAAACGGATATGGTGAAAAATATGCAGTCACTCTTGAAGACACAAATGGGATTTTATCCGACTATGTCTTAAATTCATCGATTGCAGGTGTGCATGTTGAAAAAAATGGAAACACATTAAGATTATGGGTGGAAAAAGGAAGTGCAGAATCAGGTACAATCACATTTGATGGATTGTATTCTAGAAATGAAGCAAACAATAATTGCATTGCATATTTTAATCCACAAAATCAAACGTTGGCTTCTTTTGGTAAAACAACTCCTAGGCAGGCGTCATTTAATTATCGTGTAAAAGAAACTGAAGGAAGAATACAAGTCAACAAGATTGGAGAAGCTTTAAAATCCGCGACTGTAACGACTGAAGAAAAAAAGACAAAAACGGCTTTTGAATACGAAGAAATCGGTCTGGAAAACACGCAATTTGAAGTGATTGCGGCTGAAGATATTAAGGATCCAGCTGGCGATATAGTGTATAAACAAGATGAAAAAGTTGATACGATCACTACAGATCAAACCGGTGTTGCCTTAACCAAAGATCTTCCTTTTGGAAAATATATTCTAAAAGAAGTGCAGGCTACTGTAGGCTATGTGCAAAATAAAGATCCAATTGAAGTAGAGCTGCAGATTAGTGAAGATGGTCAAACCGTTGTTCAAAAGGACATTAAAAATGAGCGTGTCAAAATTGCGCTGGATTTAGAAAAAGTATCTGCTTCGACAAAGAAACCTCTTCAAAATGCACTGTATGGTTTGTATCTTAAAGAAGATTTAAATGGAGTAGATGGCATTGTTCTTCCAAAAGATACTTTAGTTGAAACAAGTTATTCAAATGAAGATGGAAAAATTTTCTTTGATGGTGATTTTCCTCTCGCATTGTATGAATTAAAGGAAATTGAACCATGCCCTGGTTATGCACTAAATACAGAAATTATTGAAATTGATGCAAGAAATCCAAAAGATACGGATACGATTCATATAGAGAAGGTTTTAGAAAATGATTTTAATACGATATCTATATGTGTAAATAAAGTCGATCAAAATAACAATGTGATCAAAAATAACCGTTTTGAATTTGGTTTGTATAAAGATAAAGAATGTAAAGAGCTGATTGAATCAAAAATTAATGAAGATAATGCAGGTTATGTTCAATTTAATGATCTTGATGTAGGTACATACTACATCAAAGAAATAACAGCACCAAACGGATATAAGTTATCCGATGAAGTTGTTTGTGTTCAAGTAAAGGAATATGGTCAAGTATTGATCAATGAAAAAGAAGTTAAAACTGATGAAGAGAGAGTGTATTCTTTATCATATAAGAATGAAAGAATACCTGAAATTCAAACAGGGTTACAAAACAATACAACATTGTTTGTTGCCTTGATTGCTATATCAGGAGCGACAATTTTGATCTATTTGGTTCGTAAATATAAGGCGTAAGTTTATCTTACGTCCTTTTTGTATGTTTTAGATTGCGATACTTGCAATTTTACTGAAAATAAACTAAACTTTCTTATATGAACGGTGCTGAAAAAAAACGTTCTTTTTTTAAAGACGCTGCTTATAACATAAAACGTACCATGGAATTAGATCCAGCTGCACATTCAAAATTAGAAGTATTTTGGTTATATCCCCATATCAAAGCTTTAGGTTTTCATCGTATAGCACATTGGTTTTGGGTTAGAAACCATACTTTTATTGCACGTTGGATTTCAAATATTGCTCGCAATTGGACGGGTATCGAAATTCATCCTGGAGCTACAATAGGCCGTGGATTGGTTATTGATCATGGCATGGGCGTTGTCATCGGAGAAACGGCTGTTATCGGCGATGACTGCCAGCTTTATCATGGCGTTACGTTAGGTGGAACAGGTTCTGTTCATGTTAAAAGACATCCCACTTTAGAAGATGGAGTTTATGTTGGTTCTGGGGCAAAATGCCTGGGTAATATAACGCTTCACAAAGGAGCTAAAGTAGGAGCCAATGCCGTTTTATTAAAAGATGTGCCGGCTTATGCAACGGCTGTTGGCGTTCCGGCTAGAATTATTGAAAAGAAGTAGTGAGGATTCTATGTGGAAATATCGTTGTAAAACGCATTTGTTATCGCTTCTAGGAGCATTTATCGTAGGATGTGTGGTAACAGCTATCTTTTTCTTTACAAATACTGAAACATATTTACAGATATTGCCTGCTGATGTATATAAGTTTATTTCTGAGAATATTTGGCTTACATGTGCAGCAGGAGGTTTATCTTTTGCCGGTGTCATTAATATCATCTTGATTGCTCAGATGTTGATGTCACTGTATAATCTAAATCCTTTTATCTTTATTATTTTGATCATGTTTGCCGCAGAACCTTTGGTAATTCTAGGAATTGTATTGGTCGTTCCAGCGATTATTGTTTGTATCTATGGTATGGTCAGCTTGTATAAAGAACGTGGCAAAGAGATGAAAGCCCACAATTTTTCTCAAGATGAAGAACTTGTAAGAATGTATAAATTGCATCATAAATTGGATGAGAACGTTAAATCATTAGCTGAAAATTGTCGCAAGAATGTCAATAAGATGACATATCTATACATTTTAGGGATTGTCGCCTTGTTCTGTGTTTTATTCTTTATTCAGAATATCATGATTGCAACTCTGGCTTTTTTGTTCTATATGTTTTTATTCAATATATTGTTGCGGTATCGAGCTTCCTGCTTGATTCCAATAACTTCTCTATTATATGACAAGTGTGATCCTGAGGCCTGTGCTTCAGCAATTATCTACTATTCAACAAAGAACAAAAAAGTAAAGCTTAAATCTCAAACATTGTTTGCTCAGTGTCTAATTTATTTAGATGATCCACAATTAGCTCAGGATATTTTGATCAATTATCCACGAAAAGATGCTGCGAGCTCTTTATCATACTGGTCTTTGATGGCAAATATTTATTATTTAATGAAAGATGAAGACGGATTGAACCGCTGCAAAGAAGAAGCTCAAAAAATTCAACTTGGTTTTGGTCAGACCGGTGTCATGATCCAAAATGAAGAATTGGCTTCTATTCAAAATAAAATCGATTTGATGAATGGAGAATTCAGCACTTGTAAGAAATATTATCTAGATTCGTTAAATAAAGCTCGTTTTACTTTCCAACAAGTTGATTCTTGTTATTACATCGCATTGATCTCATTTGTAGAACAGGATTATCCACTTGCGAATATGTATTTCGATCGAGTAATTAATTTAGGTAATAAAATGTGTTATGTTTCAAAAGCTAAACACTATCAGTCCAAGATGGAAAATATGAATCTTGATATCAATGAAGGCTAGAAAGCCTTCTTTTTTTATGCATTTTTTACATACCATATACCTAGGTATAAATTGATCAAAGTCGAAAACAAGATTTCACTTAGTGAAGTAACATGACCTAGTCCAAACAGAACTAAGGTGCAAATTGAAAATAATAAAAATAAATATTGAAGGTGTTTTTGTAAAGAAGTATCTACATAACACGCAGGATCAAAATAAGCTCGAATCCATTCTAAAATAAATAAGAAGACAGCAGCTACAGCTATCCATACATGCAAATCATTGATCCAAAATACCAGTGTATCCGAGTAGGGAATAATACAGGATATGCACATAGCTAAACAGATGATCTTATGGAGATGCTTGTGATAATAAATACGATATTTATTCCAGATATGTTTAGAATAGAAATAAAATCCCAAAGCACTTGAAATGGCCCATAATACAAGATAGATGGTATGGCCTAATTGGTTTCCTATATAGCTTTGATTATCGTAAGATACATCGATCCAGAAGAAAGGAAGGATGTTTAATAACGGATTGATAATCAAAAAATGAAGATAAACGTAAGATTTTTTAAATTTCATGAAAAAATTTTACGTTTTTTTTGTCATTTTGTCCAATTGAAGTGTGATAGAAAATAGGAGCGCAAAAAAGGAGGTGTTTTGATGCAAGATTGGGTGGACGTAATCGAAAGAAATGATCAAAGAATGAAGTTGAGACTTAAATCGAACAAATTGTTGGATGTATCACTGTTTGAACGATTTGAACATGACGATCTATGTTTAAGATGTGTTTTAAATGATACCGCTTCTGCAACGATAACTTATGCTATACAGGATTTTCTTTCCCTTGATGATTTTTTAGATCAATATACATTCAAAAAAGAAGAAGGATATACATTTTTAGAGAATCTTTTTACCAGTGCCGTTGCGGTCAATCGCAATAAACCTGTATTGGTAGATCCTGAGTTTATATTTGTGTCAAATGTTGGTGATCGATTTGCCTTTGTTGGCATTCCTCTTGTGATTGATGAATGGTTGATACAAAAAGATGTATGGATCGAAATCGTAAAATATTTGATCAATCACTTTAAGAGTGAACATGCCTATGAAATCAATGGATTCTTGATCAAATTTGTAGAGTCATCTGAATTTTCATTGCCCAATCTCATTCTTGCAATCAAGGCTTTACATGATTCGTATTATCCTAAAAAGCTGTTTCACTTTAAACGCAATAACAGTTTCGTGTTAAAGCGTCCCTTAATACCTAATACGATCATCAAAGAGTGCGTACAAGAGTATGGTCACCTGCCACAAGAAGAAAAAACTCAATTAATAGGCTCATTTGATGAGTATAAGGTGTATTTAAGTGATGGGACGACAAATTATCCTTTGATAGGAGAAACAGTTCTTATAGGACGTTCTATGGCTTGTGATATTCGCATTGAATCTTTAGAGATATCTTTGAAACACGCAAAACTGACTTGTGTCGATGATCGATGGTATATCCAGGATCTTAAAAGCAAGAACAAGACATATTTAAATGAAAAATTGGTCCAGCGAAAGATGCGATTAAAAGATGGCATGGTCATATCTTTTTCGCAGAAACAGTTTACCTTTCATGAAAAGTAATCATGATCTTGAATGATAGATATTTAATTCAGGAACAGATTCAAAAATCATCGTGGATCAATGTATATGTCGTAGAAGATCAGTTGACATCCAAGTTGTATATTGCCAAAGAAGTCTTAAAAGAGGCAAATCCAATCTTGATTCACCAGTTTCACGTTGAAGTTGATGTTTTAAGTCAACTTGAACACAAACACTTTCCTTCAATAATCGATGTGTTCGAAACGCGAAATAGTATGATCTTGATCGAAACCTACTTTAAAGGTATTGATCTGGGTCAATGGCTTTTAAAACATGACAAGATATCTCAAAAACTAAAGAAAAAGTGGATCTTAGATTGTATAGACATGTTACAACATATTCACGAAAAAGGATTTTTATATATCGATCTAAAGCCCGAAAACTTGATCATTGTGGATGAAGAAATTTATCTGATTGATTTCAATGCCTGCCTTGAAAAGACTTCTCATCAAGCAATCTTAGCTTCCAAGGTTAATATGGCTCCAGAATTTTTAGAAACAGGATATTTAGATCAGACCAGTGACATATATGGAATGGGAGGGATATTATTAGCATTATACTCACGTGGTCCTTGTAGAAAGCTTGCACAAAAATGTCGAGATACACTTCCTTCTAAACGTATTCGCTCAATGAAGCAATTAAAGCGATGCTTTCTGCTATGTTGTAGAGCTAAGTATATCTTAAGTATTATCATTTGTATTTTGTTGTCTGTCTTTCTATTTAGTTTACTTTTTAGATATACATTAGCTACTCCATTATCTAAATATCTGGATACTAAAAATTCATCAGATTTGATCAGTGCCTATCAATTCACACTTAATCAGGCAGAGGGAACTTATCAACAAAAAGTTCAAGATACGCTTTATTTATGGATTGATAATGGCTGGATCTCAACATCTGTATTAGAGGATGAGAAAGTGGCTCGCTTTCTTTTGAAACAAGCTATTCAATCACAAAACATCTCCTGGTGCTCCTATATCTTAAACTTGTTGAATGATGATGTGAAAGATCAATTGATTGACTTGGTCTTGTTGACAAACGTCTATATTGAACAGACCCAGAACATTCAATATGAACACATCCATAGATTTTTGAATGATCTAAAGACAAAAACACTAAGTACATCGCAAAAAATGGAAAATATGTTTTTGATATTGAATGTCATCAATGAATGCGAAATTATTTTGAAACAACAGGATCTGGATATTCTGTATAAGCTTCAATCCAATCTGTCAGATCAACAAAATGAGATCTTACGTTCTTTGGCAAATGCGTATCTTTCTTATGGATTGATCATACAAGATGAAGATCTAGAATTTAAGATTCCTTCGTTTTATACAGAATTATTTAAAGATGATTTAGAAAAGTTAGAAATAATACAATTTTTAGGAGGATAAGTATGATTGAATATATGTTCTATTCTACGATCGCACTCTCGTATATCGAACTGGATAAAGATACATTAACCGAACCAGACGATGTCTATGTAACACTTGATTCTTCGATCGATATTGAGAAAAGCTCGTTTTGGTATCAAGGAGAAAAGATTCGACCACAAAATGGCAAGATCTTCTTTCATGTGTATGAAGAAGATGGGTCTATATTTCGCTATATTCTAAAAGATAGTAATGGAAATGTATTAGAAGACTCCAGTAAAACGATTACGCTGGATTCAATCAATCCTGAAATAGAAGTAAAAGTGAATGAGCATTTAATAGAGGATACTCTTTATCTTGTTGATAAAACACCATTATCCATTACTTGTACGGATACACATCTTGAGAACTTTGATGTTTATGTGGATGATGTGTTGATGGAAGAAGATGATCAATTGGAAGTTGAACCAGGTGCTAGACAAATTAAGATCGTTGCATCCGACAGTTTTGGACACGAGACGATTCGTTTGATTGATGTTAAAAGGATTAATGTTCCAGTCATTGACGTTAATCAAGATTATGATGCTTATACACTAGATCCATCTTTTCATTTTGATTTTAATGAAGTGATAAAAGAATCTTTTTCCTTGATCATGTATGTGGACGGGATCAAGACTCGAGAATTCGATTGCAAAGATCTAGAAGAGTTAGAAATTAAATTGGATAAGACGGGAGATTATCTATTTCAGCTTGTTCTTCCACAAGCTTTGTATTTAAATTTTCAGATTGAGGATCACGATCAATATCTGATTCATTTTTCCAATGATGAATTGTATTTGAATATGATTCCTGATACATATCAAACAAATGAAACTGTGTTCGTGAATATGAATTGGAACCCTCGTTATGTAAAAAATACATATTTAGAAATATGGAATGGTCGATATTGGATTCGTCGTGATATTATTGATCAAATTGTTTTTGCTGCCATTCCAGGTCAAAGTATTCAATACTATGCTAGAGCTTATGTTGAGGATATGTTTTCTAGGAAAGTAGAGAAAGAAGTAAGTGTTTTGGTAGATTGCCAACCACCAGAAATCTCACTGCAAGGAAATGGACAGATCTTAAAAGAAAATGAATTAAATATCTTGGAAAAAGATACGATCATAGAATATTTATCCAGCGAAAAGACAAAAGTAACCATGAAGTTTAAGATCAATGATCAAGAAATGCAAAATATCACTTTAAATCAGGCCTTTTCACAACTAAAAAAAGACGATGTGCTGTATGTGGATATTCTCGCAAAAGATGAAGTAGGGAATCTGAGCAGTAAAACATATCTTATTAAAAAGGAACCAATTGTATTAACAAATCCAATCATAACAACATCTTATGAAACCTCCTCTTTTGATCCGTTTAATCAAGATATTGCTCATATTGATCATATTTGGAAAGTCGATGAATCTAACAATTTGATCCAACATGAAACTGTTAAAAAAATCAATGATATGACCAAACCGACAATTCGTTTTATTCGTAAAAATGATAATACGATTCGAATCATCTTGATGAAGGGAGCCGAGTATTCAAATGATTGCTTTCAAAAAATCATGATCGATGATAAACCTATAGACTTATCGCTTTTAAAGAAAGATAAGTTTGGTAACTATTACTATGATCATGTTTTTCATACTTCGCATTGTACGATAAAAGCTATTGCGACAGATGCTTCTGGAAATAAGACCAGTTTACAGGAAGAGTTTACCTTTTCGCTATATCAATGGCTCATTCCAGCTTGTTTGATTACTTTTGTGACATTATTAAGCTTGATCGTTTATCAAATCAGGAAACGTATTCATGGCTAGAATCTTTTTGGTTTTTAATTGTACTTGTTCTCATTATGAAATAAAAAATAAGTTATATATCAAAGATCTAAATTTTGAACTGAAAAAGAATATTTTGAATTTATCTTACCAAAAGGAAACATATCAACTTTTAGATCAAGAATCGATTCGTCTTGGACCATATGTTATTGTATTTGATTTAGCTAAAAAAGAAACATGGTTTTTATACCCTTTAGAAGATGAATGTTTGATTGGTCGTGATGATAGTTGTGATATATGCATCTTATCTTCAAGGGTATCTAAAAAACATTGTCGCCTTGTGCAAAATGAGGATCTATTTGTGATTCATGATCTGAATAGTACGAATGGGATCTTTGTGAATCGTAAAAGGATCAAAGAAAAAACATTACAGGGTGGAGATGAAATCATCATTTATGATATTTTGATATATTTTGTCGAAGGGTATTTGGTAATTAATAAAAAACCAAAACATGAAGTAAATAAAGTAAGATCTCAATTCAAGAAGGATCAATCTTTGAGTTTGAAAAAAGGCCTATGTAGATTTCCGCAAGATATCAATTCTTTAACAGTGCGTGTAGAGATGCCTATCATAAAAGAACCAATCAAAAAAGCAGGTGTTTTTGCAAGTATCGGTTCTTCGATTTTGATCTTGTTTTCTAGTTTATTATCTTGTATAGCTTTAAAACTGTTTTCTGATATCGCTCTTGAGAGCATATTTTCAACAATGTTTACAAGTTTATCAATGAGTGTAGCTTTCTTTGTGTATGGCTTGATCAATCGTCAACTCACCTATAAGTCCCAACAAAAGCTGAATAAAGATGAAGAGAAGCTGTATTTGGAATATTTAGAACAACTAAAAACAGAATTGGATGAATTCAAAGAAAAAACAGCACATCAAATCATACAGGATCAAAAAATATTTACTGGTTTTTCAAAGAATTCTTTTGGGATTTATGAAAACAAGGAACTTTTGATGGCGGTTGGTATGCAGAAAAACAATGTAATTGATTTTGAAAAACAAGATGCAAGTTATTTGTATAAGATGCAGACATTATTTAAAAAAAGAGAACAGTTTATCGCAGATTATGATGTTCAAATAAATAAGAACGTATATTTCAATGAATTTAATAAGCTTTGGATACAAAGGAAATGGGATCAATCAATCCTGGATATGATCATGATGCAATATAGCTGGTTAAATCTTAATCATTTTAGAAAAATCGTTTTTCTAGTTCATGAACGAAGTGAAGTGAAACGATATCTAGATCATCCAGCAATCATTAAAGACAAAAGGCGTCTTATTGCAACAAATTCAAAAGAAATCAAGGAACTAAGTTCCTTGATCAAGGGATTGCCTTATATCTATATCGTATCCAATGAAAAATTGATCGTAGATATTCCTTCGGAACATTTTTCTTTGATTTATATAGGAAATGAACCATCTATATATCCATATGATCGCATATACACAGATGATTTATTAACTATTGAATTTTCAAGAGATAAAATTCGCAGTTCAATAGAATATTTTTATCAAAATAAACCAACATATAGAGCTGATGATCTACATCCTGATTTTGAACATGATTCAGTTTGTTTAAAAGTGAAGATGGGATTGGATGACAATCAAGAAATCATAACAATTGATTTTTCCGAGAAAGCACATGGACCACACGCTCTGGTAGCGGGTACAACTGGATCTGGAAAATCTCAATGGCTGTCTTATCTATTGATGATGTTGATCGTACAAAACTCACCAGAATACCTTCAATACATCTTGATTGATTTTAAAGGGGAAGCATTTGGACAAGCCTTTTTAAAGTTTGATCATTGTGCGGGTATTATCAGTAATCTTGAAGAAAACGCAATGAATCGCTTTGTCTTAAGTATGGAAAGTGAAATTAAGCAACGACAGCTGTTGTTGAAGAAAATGATGAGCGAGTATCCAACAAAATTAAGCCATATTGATGTATACAATGAAATTTATCAAGATAAAATTTCGCATTTATTTGTAATTGTGGATGAATTTGCCCAATTAAAATCTCGTTTTTCACAACATTTACATTCTTTGATTGAAATGGCACGAATTGGACGTTCTTTAGGCATTCATCTGATCTTATCGACACAAAAACCTTTAGGTATCGTTGATGATCAAATTTGGGCCAATGCCAATCTTAAAGTTTGTTTAAGAGTGAACAGCGAAACAGACAGTCGTGAAATTCTTCATAATGATCATGCATCCAAGTTGGTTGAACCTGGTGAATTTATCATGCAGGTTCAAGATGCAGAAAGAAAAGGAAAAGCTTTTTATCTATATGAAGAGATATCAAACAACAGAGATTTTACGATCGTAGATAGTATGGATCATGTTCTTTATTCTAAAAACGAAAAGAAAGAAACTTTATTTCAATATTTATCCAATCAATTGTTGAAACAGGCAAAAGGACACCATTGGATCGTGTGTCCTGATTTGAACACATACCAGAAACTTAATGAAGGCTTTCTATTGATTGACATGCCACAGAAACAAAGTCAAAGAATTTTTGATTTCAAGGATCCTTTTTTGATCTATACCAAAAATATAAATCAAATTATGCAGTCAATTTTATCTTGTATTCAAAGTAAGAATGTTTATCTAAAGGGATTTGATGTTTATAAAGAGTATGTTGATGAAGTATTGGATGAAATCGGTTTTTGTATTAAAAGTCCTCTATTAAAGGAGAATGACTTTTTGATCATCGATAATCTAGAAGATTTTAAAGAAGTAAATGCACTGCAATGCATTGTAATCGTGATTATTGACCAGTTGAATTTTAAAGATATTTCATTGATCAAATCTTTTACAGAACGTATGGCATATCAGATCAATGATATCGAAAGTCTACGATATTTCTTTGATGGCTATCCAATTCATCAAAACACACAACATCCACAAATTCTATATGAACATGCGGTATATGAATGTGTCTTAAACAAGGGACATCCTTTGAAGAAGAAAAATAAAAAACAAATCTTAAAACTAGAAAACTCAGATAGATTTTTATTGGGATTTGATGTTGAAACAAAAAGACCAGTGTTTCATAAAAACGATAAACAGATCTTGTTTTGTTACGAAAAAGTAGAGGCGATAGAAGTAATAGAAAGAATTTTGTCGCAATGGAAAAAATCAAATGATCAGCTGACCATTAGTAAACAATTAGATGAAACTGCAGATGTATATGTATTAAAGAGTTCTACGATGAATTTGGTTACGTTTGAGAAGATACAAAACAAAATGAATCTTGTATGGGTAGGAAATGACTTTATAGAAAAAGGATTTATGATCAAGAGAAAATTTCCGTTGTTTCAAGGAGAACTGTATTTTTGGCATGAGAATGAAGTATTCAATGTTAGAGAGGTAAGACAAAATGGAGTTGATTCATATTAAAGTTTTTAATCAAGAAAAAGCGTATGACGTATGGATCGAAGAAGACTGCAAGGTCAATGACTTTATTGAAGATGTCATTCAGTTGTGGTTTAAAGAACAATACGCCTATGAACATTTCCTCTATCACATTGATGAAAAAAAGATATTGGTTTCTCATTTAAGCTTTAAGGAAAATCATGTAATACATTCAGATCAATTGATCTTATTTTGAAGAAAGGAATAGACAAATGCAGATAAGAGTAGATTATGAACAAGTTCATCAAAGTGCATCCATGATCAAACAAAAGGCTGCACAATATGATGAAACGATACAAAAAATATATTCACGTATGTATCAAATGCAAAGTGTATGGCAGGGAAGTGACAATCAAGCCTTTATCGATAAGCTTGAACAGTTTAAACCTCAATTAAATCGTATGACAGAGATAATTGAACAGTATGCTTTGTATTTGCAGAAGAGCGCTGATAATTATCAAGCTTTGTTGCAGGACAGGATCATGAAAGCTAAGAATTTAGCATAGAAAGGGTATTTATGAATAATGTACAAATTTCAAGTGATGATGTTTTACAATATGCAAATCAATTAAGCATGATGGAGCAGGAAATACTACAAATTTTCCAGGAAATTAAATCGAAAATGACGTATGTAGAAACGATTTGGTCATCGCCTGCCTCAAAGAATTTGATGAATCAATTTCAACGTATGTATCCTGTTTTTGATCAATACGTGCAGGCTTTGGGTGAATATGCTCTATATCTAAATCAGACGGCATCCAGCTATGCAGAAAATGAAGCTAATTTGACAGCGGCAATGAGTGCAAATGGATAGTTCTTTGATGTATTATCAAAATTTGAAACAGTCTTTGAATGCTTTGAAAAGTAAAATTGCAGATACTGTAAGTGATGTCAATGAAAGAAGTTATGTGCTTCAAGCTATCGATGAATTGTGTTTGTTATGTGATCAACAGATTCAGGAGATAAACATACATGTTCATCAACACAGATAGCTATCGTATGTTAGGTTTGCGATTTCAAGCTTTAAGAAATGATTCGATTCACGGAAATTATTCCAGGCAAATTTTGATTCAAAACAAATTAAAGGCATTACAGTCTTATTTTATAGAGACTGCCAATCTATTTGAAGAACACGAAAGTGGAAATACCAGTTTGTTTACAAATGGTCAGCTTAGGACCTCACACTATGAAAATATTAATATTCCAGCCATATTAACGAAACAAGATAAAAAGTCGTATTTTGGTTTTGGTGCGCAATACAATATCAAGGAAGCCACTCTTGGTTATCATAATGACTTAATTGATGCCAGTTTGCGCATGAACATAGGAGATGCCAAAGCAAATGTGGATGCCGAATTTTCATTGTGGAAAGATAAAAAATGGAATCCTAGATTTGAAGCGGAACTGGATGCAGATGTTGCATTAGCCAGTGCCAATCTTCAGGCTAAAGTAGGTGGTTCTAAGTTAAATGCGACTGTAGATGCAAGAGGAGCTGTAGGAGCCTTGTATGCAGATGCTACCTGCGTTTTATCGATGGAAGAACAAACAATCAAGGCAGGTGTTGGAGCCTGCGCGCTTAGAGGGGAAGCAAGTATCGCATTTAATATTTTTGGTGTAAAAGTAACGCTGACCGGACAAGGTTCGCTTGGAAGTGCGGAAGCAAATTTTGAATATAGCCATCGTAACAGAGAATGGATCATTGGATCAAAACTTGGCTTTATCGCAGGCCTTGGTTTTAAGATACGAGTAAATTATTAGAAAGGAAATTTATGAGAGAATTATTACCACTTGGCAGTGTAGTGGCCTTATATAATGGAACAAAGAAGTTAATGGTCATCGGACGCATTCAAAAGGCAGTAGAATCCGATGAGGTGTATGACTATTCAGCTTGTCTTTGGCCTCAGGGATATATAAACAAAGACTACGTCTATTTATTTAATCAGGAAGATATACGCTGTCTATATCATATTGGACACCAGGATACAGAAGAGTTTAATTTTCGCTTTATACTGGATGAAGAAATGAAAAAAATCGAAAAATAAAGAGTCAGTCGTTATGACTGACTCTCATCTGTTTTGGATAATTCAGGAAATTCAACTAGATATTCTGGATTGTTTTCTCTTAAGTAATCAAATACAGTTTGATCATGAACTGTAAAATTATATTTGTTTAGATAGTATACAAGACACTGTGTGCTAAAGTCTGAACTTGAGCTTAGATTTTCAATGATCTGATCTTTGATGTTCTCGTAATCGTTATCCACTAAAATAGCTACATAAGCTGTTGTCGTTCCACTACCGCTCTCAGATGTGAAAACTTCATCGGCAACACCAGCATCTTTCTGTTTATACATTGTGTTGATCAAACGTGTTGGAAGATCTGTGGACTGCGTTGTAATAAGAACTTCTTCATTTGAATAGCTGGCAGAATCACTGGAATACTCTTCGTAGACCTTATCCAGTTCTGTTCCATCTTGAACCGCTTCAAGTGCTTTTTGGGCTGTTTTTTCATCATCGCACTGAATGATCTTTACAACACTTGGTTTGTATTCACTGCGAATATCTGATTTTGCATCATCAAAGTATTTTTCGGTTAATTTCTCATATTGGGCATTTGGAATCAAGACTTTATCAATATAATCGTCTTTACCTTCATAACCCGCACTGATCAATTGATCTTCGATATCTGGAGTGTTGCTTTCTAATTCAGCATAGGAATCTTGTGCAGCCTGTTTGATTTCATCGCCACGGCCAATTTCTTCATCTAAAATAGCTTGACGAATCAATTCAACGCTCATGTTGCCACCGCTGGCTGCTTTTAAAAGATCATATAAATCACCTTTTGTGTATGTCGTATCTCCAATTGTCATAATAGATTCGCTGGAATCAGAAACAGTGGATTGGGCACCTCCACAACCTGTCAATAATAAGGCTGTACCTAACAGAAGTAGAGCTTTTCTTTTCATTATTCATTCTCTCCTTTCTGTGTGCTGATATAATCTTCAATTTTCTTCTGAACATCTTCATCGTTAAATTTAATGTCTAAGTTTTTTGCGTTTTCTTCAACGATCGTTACAGATAATCCTTGATTATTTTGTAAGAATGCATATAGCAACTGATCTGTCACATCCTCGTTTTTAGATTCATGGATCTTTTCGATATCTGTTTCATCGACATGAACTTTATATAGGCTGATAGCTCCTGTTGTTGAATCTGTAACAGTGATCCAGTCACTTGTTTGTCCTTTTTCCAACTCAAGTGCAGCTGAGATCACACTAGAATCGAGTGTAGTTGAAGAACTGGAAGAATTCGAATCGATATATCCATAGAAACCATCATTAGCTGCGGTTGTCTCATCTTCTGAGAATGCGGTTGCGGCATCCGCAAAGCTTCCGTCTTCTAGAGCCTGATCAATATTGTCTTTCTTTTTCTGTTCATCATCTGTTAATTCATCTGCGTCTGTTACACTCATAGAGATGATCGATACAGTTCGAGGACTGACACTTTCTACAGCTTTCTTATATTCGTCAAAATGTTCATCGACATAAGCTTTATTCATTTCTTTTTCTTTTACGCTTGTAAGGCAATAATCATCCAAGTCATCAATAGACTTATAGCCATAACTAGCTAATTCAGCTGCAAGACTTGCTTCATAATTGGTGCTGTTTGATTGTGCATTAGTACGAATTGTAGATTCAAGGGTGCTTGCATCTTCTTTTAAGCTGTCTGTTGTTTCAATTGTCTGGTTAATAACAGCATTGCGATACATATTGTATAAAAGCGTACTGTCAAAACTTTCAAGTTCATTATAAAGATCGTCAGCCGTGACATCTTTACCATCAATACTTGCGACAACTTCTTTACCATCCATTGTTTTACCAGATACGTTATAACGATTGGCATCAAAAATAAAGTATCCAATAAATGAAATTAGAATAACGGCAATTACGACAACAAACCAGTTATTCCTTAAAAATTCACCCATATTACTTCCTCCTTTGAAAATCTTTTAAATTATACGAAAAATCGCTATAAATTGCAATGAAACCCCAAATCGTATTAATTGAGATTTAAAGGAAAGTTTGTTATTATAGTATAACGAAAAGAGGAATACATATGTCAGAATTAGTGATTAAAGATCTACATGTTTCTGTAGAAGATAAAGAAATATTAAAGGGCTTGGATCTAACGATCAAAAGCAAAGAAAGACACGCTCTAATGGGGCCAAATGGAAATGGGAAAAGTACTCTATTAGCTGCCATTATGGGAAATCCAAAATACACTGTCACAAAAGGATCAATTGAACTTGATGGACAGGATGTTTTAAACATGGAAGTGGATGAGCGCAGCAAGGCTGGTTTATTTTTGGGAATGCAGTACCCTAGTGTAGTTTCTGGGGTAACCAATTCAGATTTTTTAAGAAGTGCCATCAATGCTCGTCAGGAAAAACCTATCTCTTTATTCAAATTTATCAAAGAAATGGATAAAGCAATCGAACAGTTGCAAATGAAACCGGATTTGGCTCATCGCTTTTTAAATGATGGTTTCAGTGGTGGTGAAAAGAAACGTAATGAAATCGTTCAGATGATGATGTTAAAACCATCAATTGCGATGTTGGATGAAATTGATTCTGGTTTGGATGTGGATGCCTTGAGAATTGTAAGCGATGCGATCATCAAAACGCAGGAAGAAACAGATATGGGCTTATTGATCGTGAGCCATTATGCTCGCTTCTATGAATATTTAAAGCCAACTCATGCACATGTTTTATTGGATGGAAAAATTGTTGTGTCTGGACAAGCAGATCTTGTTGATAAAGTTGATCAGGAAGGCTATGAATGGATCGAAAAAGAATTTGGTGTTTTCGCTAATAAGGAAGATAAAAAACAACCAATTTCTCTTGGTTCATGCGCCGTTAAAAAGGTGGCGTAGTTATGGAAAGAACATTTCAGGATACATTTAAGGAACAATTAAGTTCTACAAATGAAAAAACAATTCTAAATGTCCTTTCTCAAGCTTCAGGATCTTTGTTTTATGAAATTACAGAAGCAACAGATATAGATTTAGAGATCTGTATTGAATCCTCTGCTAATCTAAAGCTTTTTGTATTGAATCGATCCAATGGGGATGTAAATCTGAACTTAACGATCCACGTTGATCAGGATGCAACTTGCCAGATGGGTCTATTGGATCTTCAAGATGGCAAATTCAATTGGAAACAATATGTGGATTTAAAGAAAGCAGGAGCAGAGTTTAGTATTTTATCTGGCCAGTTGTGTATGCCGGATACGACAAAGATCTATTCAATGGAAGTATGCCATGAAGATGGCAATACATTTGGACAGATGCAAAACTTTGCGGTTCTTTTTGATCGTGCTCAATATGAAATGGTTGCCAATGGAAATATCAAAAAAGGGTGTGCCCAGGCACAGTCTCATCAGACAACAAGAGTTTTAACATTAGGAAAAGACCATACTGCAAAAGTGATTCCTTTATTGTTGATTGATGAAAATGAAGTAAAGGCAAGCCATGCACTTTCAATTGGACAGCCAGATGAGGAACAACTTTATTACTTATGTTCAAGAGGCCTTTCTAAACAACAGGCAATGGGTCTGTTGAGCGTTGGGTATTTCTTGCCCGTTCTTGATCTTGTCGAAGATAAAGAACTTTACGAATCCTTAAGAACTTACATGGAAAGCAAGGTGGGATTATATGGACGTCAATAAGATCCGTGAAGATTTTCCCATCCTTTCAAGAAAGATGAATGATAAACCTTTGGTTTATCTTGATAATGGGGCAACTACACTTAAACCTCAATGCGTAATTGATGCAGTATGCAATTATTATACATACCTTGGAGCGAATGCTCATCGAGGTGATTATCAGATGAGTGCTCAAGTGGATGAAGCATTTGAGAATGCTCGTATCACAGCTCAAAAGTTCATTAATGCCAAATATAAAGAAGAAATCGCTTTTACATCAGGTTCTACGATGGGATTAAATGAAATTGCGATCATGTTGACACAACAGGTATTAAAGTCTAATGATGTTGTATTAACTTGTGAGAGTGAACATGCTTCAAATATCCTTCCCTGGCAGCAGGCTGGAATAGCTAAAAATATCCAAGTAGAATACATAGAACTTGATCATGAAGGTAAAGTTACGATCGAGGCGGTTCAAAACGCTATTCATGATGGTGTTAAGATCATTACTTTGGCACATGTTTCAAATGTATTAGGCTTTGAAGCTCCTATTGAAGAAATTTGTAAGTTAGCTCATGAAAAAGGCATTCTCGTTGTGGTTGATGGAGCGCAGAGCACCCCTCATATCGACATTGATGTACAAAAGTTGGATTGTGATTTTTTTGTGTTCAGTGCACATAAATTGTGTGGTCCAACAGGTGTTGGTGTGATGTATGGAAAGAAAAAATGGATGGATATGCTTGAACCGGTTTTCTTTGGTGGAGAAAGCAATGCTCGTTTCAATAAATGTGGTGACTTGATCTTGAAAGAGAGTCCACTTAAATTTGAAAGTGGGACCCAGCCAATTGAAGGTGTGATTGGGATGGCTGCCGCCATGGATTACCTACAAAAAATTGGCAAGGATAATATCCATGCCCATGAAGTGATGTTAAAAGAGTATTTCTTGGAACAAGTCAAAGATTTAGACAAAGTAATCATATATAATGCGAATGCTAAAAGCGGAATATGTACCTTTAATATCATGGATAAAGGAAAGATGTTGTTTGCACAGGATGTAGCTGGATACTTAGATTCACTTGGAATTGCAGTACGATCAGGACAACACTGTGCTAAATTATTGCCGGATATATTACATACGCCGGGAACGTGTCGAGCCAGCTTCTATATCTACAACACAAAAGAAGATGTCGATAAGCTCGTTGAAGGATTAAAGAATGCCACAATTGAAAATTGTGTAAATATTTTCTTTTAAAGGAGGCAAAAGTTCTATGGCTTTAGATCCAACAATTTTAAGAGATATAATCATGGATCACTATGAATATCCTAGAAATAAAGAATTAACAGAAAAAGATGGATATATGTCTAGACACATGGCTAGTGATTCATGTATTGATGATATAACAGTACAGTCAAAGATTGAAAATGGGATTATTGAAGATGTACGTTTCGATGGAGTTGCCTGCACGATTTCGACTGCATCCACTTCTATCATGACGGAACTTGTCAAAGATAAGTCCATTGAGGAGGCCAAAGAAATCATCGATAACTATTTTAAGATGATCGATCAACAGGAATATGATGAAGATCTTCTAGAAGAAGCTGTTGCTTTTTCAGGAGTAGGAAAACAGGCAAATCGTATTAACTGTGCTACGATTGGTTGGAAAGCCTTACGTGATATGATCAATGAAAGTGAGGAGAAAGACCATGAGTGATTCAAAGAACCTGGATTTGAAGAATGAATACGAATATGGTTTTCATGACGAAGACGTCAGTGTCTATAAAACAGAAAAGGGATTAAATGAAGAAACTGTACGCATGATCTCTAAGATCAAAAATGAACCGGAATGGATGTTGGATCTAAGATTAAAGGCGTATCATTCTTTCGTGGAACAGAAAAATCCTAACTGGGGACCTGATTTAAGCCAGATCAATTTTGATGATTATACATATTACATCAAACCAAGTGATCGCCAGCAACAAAACTGGGAAGAAGTTCCTGAAACAATTCGAAACACATTTGATCGTTTAGGAATCCCAGAAGCAGAACAGAAATATCTTGCCGGTGTTTCCACACAATACGAAAGTGAAGTCGTATATCACAATATGTTGGAAGAAGTGGAAGAAAAAGGGGTAATTTTCTTAGATACGGATACGGCTTTAAAAACCTGTCCAGATATTTTTAAAGAGTATTTTGGAAAAATCGTGCCATATACAGATAATAAGTATGCTGCCTTGAATACAGCTGTTTGGTCAGGTGGATCTTTTATCTATGTTCCTAAAGGCGTAAAACTAGAGAAACCACTACAGTCATATTTTAGAATCAATTCTATGCAGATGGGACAGTTTGAGAGAACTTTGATCATTGTCGATGAAGGAGCAGATGTACATTATGTTGAAGGCTGTACAGCGCCTATTTATTCAAAAGATTCTCTTCATGCTGCCGTTGTAGAAATCTATGTACATAAAAATGCGAAATGTCGTTATTCTACAGTTCAAAACTGGTCAAGCAATATTTTGAATCTAGTAACCAAAAGAGCAAAGGTATTTGAAAATGGGCATATGGAGTGGATTGATGGAAATGTTGGTAGTCATATCAATATGAAGTATCCAGCTTGTATTTTGGCTGAACCTTACGCAAAAGGAACGACGATTTCAATTGCGGTTGCCTCTAAAAACCAGATTCAGGATGCCGGCAGCAAGATGATCCATTTGGCAGATCATACGACTAGTACGATCGTATCTAAATCGATTGCACGCAATGGTGGGGAAGTTAACTATCGTGGATGGGTCAATCATTCACCTAAAGCAGCGCATGCTAAATCTAAAGTAGAGTGTGATACTTTGATCTTAGATAAAGTTTCTCGTTCGGATACAATTCCTTTAAATATCTTTAAGAATGATACTTCACAAATTGAACATGAAGCGACTGTATCGAACATTAGTGAGGAACAGTTATTCTATTTGATGAGCCGCGGTTTATCTAGAGAAAAAGCTACGGAAATGATCATTATGGGCTTCTTAGAACCATTCACACGTGAGCTTCCAATGGAATATGCAGTTGAGCTTAATCAATTGTTGAAGTTAGATATGAGTGATTCTATTGGATAGAAAAGTATTGATTCAAAAAAGAAATCAAATTCAATCACCTATAAGAGAAGAAAAAGAAAAGGCCATAGTGGAAACACTGAAGCCTTTTTTAAAAGGAAATATAGGTTTATATGTACCTATTAAAGGCGAAGTGGATATCTTTAGACCATTTAAACATCTATCTGTGTATCTTCCGGTTGTGACATCTAATACAGATATGGAATTTGTTAAGTATGAGGATAACTTACAAAAAGGTTCTTTTGGTGTCCTAGAGCCTGTAGGAAATTTTATAGATAAGAATCTAATGGATGTAATCGTTGTACCTATGGTCGGATTCAATCATACAATTCGAATGGGTTACGGAAAAGGCTACTATGACCGATATCTGAAAGATTTTTGTGGCTTGAAGATCGGAGTTGCCTTTGATATACAGGAGGATCTATCGATCTTAAAAAAAGCACATGATGTAGAGATGGATATGATCATTACCGAAACAAGGAGGATCTTAAAATGCGAATAATGTTTTTTGGCGACAGCAATACATGGGGATATGATCCAGAAACAAGTCTTCGATTTACAAATCGATATACACAGCTTATTCAAAGCAAGTTAAACGATGATGTGATCATAGAAGAAGGCCTAAATGGAAGAACGCTTTGTCAAAACGATCCCTATGATCCAGATCGTAACGGATGCTTGGATATCAAACGCTGTATAAAATCGCATTTGCCTTTAGATATTCTTGTCATTATGTTAGGTACCAATGATGCGAAAAGAATGTATAATACAAATGCATATTCTTTGGAAAAAGGAATGAATGCTCTTTTGGATAAAGTTTTTGATCCATCACTGTATAAAAAGGGATTTGATATTCCTAAGGTATTGATCGTATGTCCGCCACGAATGAATCCATCCTATATCAAGGATCCTAAAACATTTGCCAACTTTGGTAAAGAAGGATTTAACATGATAGAAGAGGCGAAGGATCATTTAGCTGAAGTGGCCAAATCATATGGTGTTGATTTTATTGACACAAAGATCATGGCCGGCGATTATGATGGTTTACATCTACAAAGTAAAGAGCATAAAGAATTAGCTGAACAGTTAATCATTAAAATAAGAGGGATGAAATCATGAGCGCATATACGAACTCGATAAAATTTTGGGAAAGTTTTCAAAAGGTACAGGAAGAATTAAAGAAATGTCTTTCTTTAAAGAAATATGAACGATTAAATGAGCTTGTAGAAGGATTGGATGAAGAAGTCTATAGTTATACAGGTGCTCATTTCTTCGTTGAGAATCTATATGATGAGTACGAAATGACTTTTGACACAGGTCCAAATAAAACAACACAATATCTTTGTTCCTTGTTTTCTAAAACGGCTCCAGAGTCTATCAAAAAGTCTTGGATCATTAATGCCTGTCTTCCACCACTTTCGCAAAAAGCTATACAGGCAGAAGTGCAAATCAAAGATCAGTCTTATACTCTGGCAGATTTTCATGTGTTTTATAAAGTTGTAGAAAATACTCAGACCATTGCATGTCAATTATATTGTCCAGCCTATCAACAGATTAAGAATCCAGAAAATAAAAAAGAAATGAGCATGTATTTAATTGAGTTGGCAATTGGGCAATGTGCATATGAAGCTTACTTGTCTTCTGTGGATTTTTTAGATGTTCCACCTCAAGAAGATCAGCCTTTCTGTAATTTGGTGGATTTATTCGAAAAAATCATGGATATCGTAGAAAAGAACGAATGGAAAGAATATAACAGTCCATTGGAAATCTACTCTGTCTATCAGCCAATTCAGGATATTGGACATGATTCTTTACGTAAGGATATGAAATATATCTTTACTACACACCCTTTGTTGATTGAAGAGACAATTGAAAATAAAAAAGATGTGTTGTTGGATCTTTCCAGCAAAGATGGTGAATATGGATTTGTCTATTTTTCCAATATGTTCCACAATAAAGAAGATGCATTGTTTAGACAGAGTCTATCAAAACAATTAGATGATCAGATTTCTAAATTGAATGCTGGAAAGGTGATTGGCGGAGCAATTGGAAAAAGCTATTCTTATATTGACTGGATTGTTTATGACAAGACGAATTTCATAAAGGCTTTGGAAAGTGCAAAAAAACAGCTCAATAAATCTGTTGAGCTGCATTATGAATCATTTAATGATATCTTAGATTAGTTTTGAATATCAGCGCAGGCATCCAGCAGGCGCTGTTTTCTTATACCTTTTAATTCCATATCAGGATTTTCTAAAAAGCGTGCCAGCACATCGGCATCTTTTAATAGTTCACAAAGAGGGGAATCATAGATCTCTTTTTTAGAATGCTGACCAATCGCAAAACAGATATCATCAATTTCGTTGACCTTGAACATCTTTGTTTCACTTAAGTATTTATGGGCATAAATACTGGATAGTTTTGCGTGCTGACTATGAGGACAATTATCGATAAATTGCGCATAATCATGAAACAAGGCGGCAATTTTTGCCTTTTCCGGTTTGATTCCGCGGCTTATTGCCAAAAAGGTGATGCATGTATCGACACTTGCAGTATGGCTGATAGCAGCTATGCGCAAGGGTTCATATTGGATTTCTGCAAATTTTGAGTATACGTAATCTTTAACTAGTTCATATCGTCTCATCTTGTTCACCTATACTATTATACGATGATTTCTTTTAAAGCGGGAATTTTTTCGTATAAAGTATGTGCGATACCATCGTTTTCATTGGATAACGTAATCTCATCTGCAACTTCCTTGAGTTCATCAACTGCATTTTCCATAGCAATCCCATGTCCGGAATAGGTAAGGATCGAAATGTCGTTTTGACCATCACCAAAGGCTATTACTTCTTCTGGTTTGATGTGAATAGGGCGTAAAATGGCATCAAGTGCTTTTGCCTTGTCGATACCTTTGGCCGTAAATTCAAAATAGAATGGACTGGTAAACATACAAGAAAATTCATCTTTAAAAGGTTCTTTTATCTTTTGATAGTTTTCCAGCAGATAGTCTGGATCAGCAAAGGTTAAGATCTTGTTGAGGCGAAAATCTACAAATTCACTTAAATCATCAACTTCGCAGAGTTTATAGTTACCACCTCTAGATTCGTATTCCATGACATTAAATGGTTTGTTATCCAATGTGATCCAACCATCAAATACGTTGGTTACATACATATAATCATCTTTATCAATCATAGGTCGTACACGATCAAAATGTTTAAGATGATCCAATATTTTCTTTGCCTCTTCAATGCTTAAAGATTGATTAAACAAGATTTCATCTGTTTGACAATCAAGACCGATGGCTCCATTATATGAGACAAAATATCCATGATTCTGGTCCATTTCTAATTCATGGGCCAATTTTCTCAACCCTTTAGTCGGCCTGCCAGAGGCTAGGATTAATTTGATTCCCATAGCCTGGGCTTTTAATAAGGCTTCTTTTGTCATTGGTGTTATTTCTTTTTTGTCATTTGTTAAAGTTCCGTCAATATCAAGTACGATAGCTTTAATGCTCATTTTTTTGCTCCTTTTAAATAAATAAAAAAGCACTTATGTGCTTTTTGTAGGTTTACTCAGTAACAACTGTTACGTTGTTAGCTTGCTGACCGCGATCGCTTTCAATTACATCGTAGGTAACAGTTTGTCCTTCTTCAAGAGTTTTGAACCCTTCTGCATTGATTGATGAATAATGAACAAACACGTCTTTGCCTTCTTCGTTAGTAATGAAACCATACCCCTTTTCGGCATTAAACCATTTTACTTTTCCTGTGCTCATACATTTACCTCCTGGATTATTGCCATAAATTATGATTGTTTTGATAGATAGGGGTGTATTGTTTATACATATATCTAGGCAATCTAATAAATACTGATAATCCTCTACACACTATTATTTTAGCATTCATAGTCCATTTTGTCCATGTTTTATGCAGGGGCTTACAGGAATGAAAAGTGTGAGAAATGTTAATAATTTTTTAGAAAAAATAGATAGTCACTTGTGCTATTTTTTACTATAATTAAGATATATGAAGGAGGAATCATTATGTTAATTCCTGATGAAAATCTTGGGTATGTCGTTTCTAGAACTTTACGAGTTAAGCCGCATGAACTGACCCCTGAATTGATGACAAAAATTACACGTTTAGAAGCACCTAATCATGAGATTCGCTCACTAGAAGGACTGCAATTTGCAGAGAATCTTGAATATATGGATGTTTCAAATAATCAGATCGAAACTTTAGATCCTATTCGTGATCTAAGAAACCTTGAAATTCTTGATGTTTCCAGCAACCAGTTAAGAGATATTCAGGCACTTCATGGATTTAGACAATTAAGAAAGTTGAATATTTCCAGAAATAATTTATATACGATGGATGTTTCGTCAATTGCGGCCATGATTGATCTTGAATCTTTGAATCTTGAAAAGGCAAAGGTCGATTCATTAGAATATCTGGAAAGGTGTAAGAAACTTCAGGAAGTAAGTATCAATACGGAAAACGGTCCTTTTAGTTATGCAATCTTAGGAACGCTTAAACAGCTGAAAAAATTGAATATGCGAGGTATGCGATTATTCAATATCGAGGATTTGACATATTTATCAAGTGTAGAAGTGTTGGATCTTTCAACAAATTTAATGAGTGATTTATCTCCGCTGTTGTCAATGGAGAGCTTAACAGAATTAAATCTTTCAAACTGTCCTTATATCAGTGACTATTCCGTTTTAACTCAATTTCCAAATCTTAAGAAATTAAATATTTCTTTTAATAAAACAAAAGACTTTAGTTTCTTAAAAAATTTATCTAGTCTGGAAGAACTGGCAATGGAACAAACTGGATTCAGTGATATGACTTTATTGAACCAAATGAGTAATCTAAGAAAACTTGATGTTTCAAAAAATGAATTAAGCAATGTTCATAAATTCAAAAATGCTTCAAATTTAGTTGAATTTAGGGCGAGATTCTGTCAGTTAACAGATATTGATTTTTTGAAGAAAGCTAAGAAACTAGTCACATTGGATTTGTTCTCAAACCGCATTCAAGATATTTCATTATTGAAAGGGGCAAATGAAATGGTGGAATTGAATGTAGGTAGAAACGCAATCAAAGATATCACTTGTCTAAAAGATATGAAACAATTGGAAATCCTTTCCTTAGAAAACAACAATGTTACCGATATTACACCATTAAAAGAATTAGAGAATTTATGTGATGTTGATCTTTACAATAATATCATTACAGATTTAAGACCGTTAACAAATTTGAAACTGATTTCTTATTTAAGATTGGACCATAACGCGATCACAGATTTGAGCCCTTTGGCTAATTTACGCTTTTTACGTTCATTGACATTGAAGGCAAACTACATAACGGATGTAAGTCCATTAAAAGATCTGACTTTGTTAGAGGCTCTTAGATTGGATGATAATCCTATCGAAGATACTTCTGTTCTCGAAAGCATGGAGTTCTATGAAAAATACACAAAATAAGCTGCTTAGGCAGCTTTTTTTAGTGCCTGATTAAAAATAGTATTATTTTAAACTAGGTACTTGACAATACAAAGTAGTATGTTTATTATAATAGTGTAAGAGGTGATACATATGAACCCAAGAGCTGTAATATATTGTTCAAAACATGGATCAACAAAACAAATTGCGAAAATGATTGCAGATAAATATAATCTGCCTTTGATCAACATCATGCACATTAATGGTTATTCGTTTCAAGAAGTGCCGGTTATCTTTTGTGGATGGATCAAAAAGGGAAAGATCCAAGGTCTGGTTAAAGCGGAGAATTTGTTCTCCTGCATTGAAATCGTAGCGGTTGGATCAATGCCATCTAACGAGAGCTCAAGACTAAAACTTAAATATGAAAACAATATTGATAAACAAATCTTTACGTATGTTCAGTCAAAACCATACATTGAGCCAACATTAAAAGAAAAAATATGGATCTCATTATTTGAACCTACTTTGCAGAAACGATTCATCAGAAAGGAAATCAGGATAGAACATGAATACACAATTTAAAAAAGGTGTTCTAGAATTGATCGTTCTTCAATCAATATCTCATAAAGATCTATATGGATATCAGTTAGTTACTAAAATATCTGAAGTAGTCGATGTGAATGAAGGTACGATTTATCCTCTTTTAAAAAGACTGTTGAACGATCATCTACTAGAGTCATATCTAAAAGAATCAACGGAAGGACCTCCACGTAAGTATTATCATATTACGGCAGCAGGAATTTCCAAATATCAGGAACTTTTGAAAGAATGGAATGAATTCTCAAAACGAGTTAGTGACTTTTTGGAGGAAGAGAACAATGAATAAGCAGGAGTTTTTAAATCAATTAGAAAAGAAATTGGACCGTATCAATGAAACTGAAAGAAAAGATATTCTTATGGAATACGGAACATATATCGATGACAAAATGGCAACAGGTGTCTCGGAAGAAGATGCGGTTTCTGGTTTCGGAGATGTAGATGAATTGGCTGAGGAAATCCTAGATGCTTATAAGATCAATACGGATAATGTGCAAACAAAGGTTGATAAGACACTGGACAAAGTTTATGTTCGTTCAGAAAGTTTATTAAATCGTTTAGGGAATCTCTCAGTGAATGATTTCTTCCATATTGTATTTGATGCTTTCGTACTATTGATTATCTTATTTATAGGAAAAGTCTTGATCGTGGATCTTTTAGGAAATCTATTTATATCGTTATTATTTAGCTTTTCAGGAGGATATTTATATTTTATTGAAAACTTGTTAGAATTTTTATGGGCTGTTGTTTACTTTTTAGCGGGTGTCTTCTTCTTTTTCTCCGTTATGTCTAGACGAATCAATCGTTATAAAAATAAAGCCAGCATTCGTCAGGTCGGTGTTATGGAAGATATAAAGAATACTTGGAATCAGGAATCTCGTACATTAGTAAATGGTAATGATGATAATGAAGAAAAACTCCCACCTTTACCAAAAGATAGAGCTCCTCTTTATCATCAGCGTATGAAAACACCTCCAATTAATAATGAGGGAACTCATATTCTTGCCAAGATATTGATCGTCATGGTAGCTATTCCGGTTGTCATTGCCTTGATTTCATTTAGTGTGATATTCTTCGCAATGATTTTTGTCAGTATCACAGAACAGGCAACAAGCATTGGATTATATTTGATATTCTTAGGTTTGATTTGTGGTTCCATAAGCATACTTTGGTTTTTGATTCATGTATGGCCTAAAAAAAGAGGTGATGACTGATGCGTAAAATAATGATATTATTTGTGGCTTCCATAGTGATTGTATTAAGTGGATGTTTTGTATTCGCTGCTGAAGTAAGCCATATAGATGTAATCGAAACAGTGGAGAAAAGCAAATCTAAAACTGAATCAATTGTTATTAATGAAAAAACGAAGAATGTGGTCTTAGATACGTCGTTATATGACCAGTCCAATTATTCAATTGTCAATGACATCTATATTGTTGAGAGCCGTCAGGATTCAACACTTGCTCCAAATGAAGTAGTTCTAGAATATAATGATAAGTTTGCAACAGAAGTTAGTGAACTAGGAGATACGACCACTATTAAGTTTTCATCTGAACTTACTTGGATCGACATAAATGGTAATAGTTTATCGAACTTTCAAGATTATCTAGATGTATGGAAAAACAAAACAGTAACACGAAAAAGTATCGATCCAGAATACTTTAATATTAAAGTTCGTTATGGATCAAATGTGCGAATACTTGACTCAGATAGTCAAGAGTATCAGAATGAATATTTAGATACAGGGGAACAATATTATTGATGATTTGTAGGAAAGAAGAGAAACTGTTAAATAGTTATCTCTTCTTTTTTTACATTCTGTGCTAAAATGTTTCTAGCGAGGTAGTTATGAAAAAACATTCAATGGAAAAGGATTGGCAAAATTTATTAGACAATATCTTGTTTTCTGGAACGAATGTGATTCGTGATGTTTTGGATGCCGGTAAGGATGTATATAAGACCTGGTTCAAAACAGATGCAATCAACAATACTCCTTTGCATAGAAAGAAGGAGAGGAATAGAGCAGATGGAACAGAAGATCTTATCAAGTAGAGCACGATTTGCTCAAATCTTATCCATTCTACATAAACATCATATTGAAAAAGGAATCGATCCTGTAAAGTTTCGTGAGATATTGGAAGACCTTGGTCCAACTTTTGTAAAAATTGGACAAATCATGTCAACGCGACAGGATATGTTTTCAGAGCGTTATTGTAAAGAGTTGATGAAACTTAGAAGTTCTGTTACACCTATGGATTTTGATACAGTACAAACAATCTTAAATGAGGCGTATCAAAAATCTTGGACAGAAATTTATGAAAGCATTGATATGGAGCCTTTAGGCTCTGCTTCGATTGCACAGGTTCATTTCGCTCAATTGAAAAATGGACAGTCTGTTGTCTTGAAAATCCAGCGTCCTTATATCTATGAGCGAATGGAACGAGATGTAAGCTTATTACGAAAAGCTGTCAAGGTATTGAATCTTTCTGATATCGTAAGTTCAGTAATTGATCTAAATATGGTGATCGATGAATTTTGGACGGCGGCAAAGCAGGAAATGGATTTTACCAATGAGGCAATGTTTGCCAAACGATTTAAACGTCTTTTTAAAGATTGTAATTTTGTTTATGCACCAAAAATTTATGATGAGTATACAACACATCAAGTTTTGGTCATGGAATATATTGAAGGAATTGAAATATCAGATACAGAAAAGTTAGATAGTGAAGGGTATGATCGAGTAGAGATTGCTGACAAGCTTGCATACAACTATATTTCACAAGTCATTGAGTATGGTTTCTTTCATGCAGATCCACATTCAGGAAACTTGCGAATCCGAGATGATAAAATCGTATGGATCGATTTTGGAATGATGGGAATCTTGGAAAGAAGAGATCGTGAATTGATGAAAGACGCAGTTCGAGCTTTGGCTTTACGCGATACTACTAAATTAGTAGATACGATCTTAACGCTGGGTATTGTAAATCAGGAGATTGATTATCCGGCTTTTACCAATGAAATTGAAAGGTTTATGAATCAATATTTAAATCTTTCTTTTTCGGAAATGGATTTAGGTGTCATGGTTCAAGATGTCTTTACCATTTGTCATCATTATCACATTGCTTTACCAAAGGGCATCTCAATGTTGGCAAGAAGCATGATGACAATAGAGGCAACCTTGAATGATTTGAATCCTTCGTGTAATATGATGAAGATCATCGCGAATCACAAAGCGACCTTAACACATGTAGATTTAGGAAAAGAAGCTAAAAAAATCGCATCAAAATCAATTGACGCATTTGTTAAAGGACTAGATTTAAGTGTACAATCCAGTGATGTATTAAAGATGGTACAGCGTGGTCAAGTGAAAGTGAACTTAAATCTTATGGGTTCAGAACAACCAATTGCCAAGATTGATAGAATGATCAATAGACTTATCATCTGTATTTTGATTGCAGCTTTATTGATGGCATCATCTTTGATTTGTACAACGGATATGGATCCTAAGATTTTAGGTATACCGGCTTTGGGATTTGTTGGATTCATGAGTGCACTTGCAATGTCAATTTGGTTATTTTTCAAGATGTTGCAGCTTCATCGAAGAAATAAATCATTTTAAAGGGGAGTTTGAATGAAGAAAAAAATAGGAACTTATATTGTATCGCTGATCATCATTGTTCTTACATTAGGATATGATCAATGGACAAAGCATATTGTAGAACAGAGCATTCAATTAAATGAGAGAATAGAAGTTATCAAAAACTTCTTTTATCTTACATATGTTCAAAATACAGGGGCAGGCTTTAGTTTATTCGAAGGCTTTGGTATGACGTTCTTTGCGATCGTAACAATCGTTGCCTTGATTTTGATTGGTTATATATACTTTATGGTAAATGACTATCGCTATCAGCTTGCCTTGGCACTTGTCTTTTCCGGGGCAATAGGAAATTTTATAGATCGCTTAGTGCTGGGATATGTTCGAGATTTTTTTAGTTTTTACATTTTTGGATCGCCTTTTCCTGTCTTTAATGTTGCCGATATATGTATCACGATAGGGTTTGCGATACTGTTGATCATTTATATATATGATGAATATAAGGAGAAAAAAAGATGGAAACAAGGGAATTTATCATAGATGATGAAAATGCCAAGATCCGTGTTGATAAGGCAGTTGCATCGCTTTTAGATTTTTCAAGAAAGCGAGTTAAGGATATTTTGGATGAAGGAAATATTTTAGTGAATGGAAGTCCCTGCAAGGCAAGCTATATATTGCAGGAAGGGGATCATTTGTTAGTTAATATTCCAGAAGTTCAATCTCTGGAAGTGTTGCCGGAGAATATTCCTTTGAATATTGTATATGAAGATGACGATGTAATCGTGATCAATAAACCAAAAGGAATGGTCGTTCATCCTGCCTTTGGACATGTTTCTGGAACATTGGTCAATGCTTTGATGTATCATTGTAAAGATCTAAGTGGTATAAATGGTGTTATGCGTCCAGGAATCGTTCATCGTATTGACAAGGACACATCCGGCCTTCTTGTTGTCTGTAAGAACGATAAAGCACATCTGGCTTTAAGTGAACAATTATCGAATAAAACTTGTCATCGAGAATACTTGGCTATCGTCCATCACCCATTTTCTCATGAACATGGAACGATCAATGCTCCAATTGGCCGCGATGAAAAAGACCGTCAGAAGATGGCAGTAACGGCCAATAATTCCAAGGAGGCAATCACGCATTTTACTGTGCTGGAAAACTTTAAAGACTATGCTTTGGTGCGTTGTCGTCTTGAAACAGGACGAACACATCAGATTCGTGTCCATATGCAGTATATAAAACATCCAATTGCCGGAGATCCTAAATATGGTCACCGTAAGACAATTGATACCAACGGGCAGTTGCTTCATGCTTGTAAACTGGAGTTCATTCATCCAACAACAAAAGAATACATGAGTTTTGAGGCAGAGCCAGATCAGACTTTTAAAAATATATTAGAAAAATTAAGGAAAGGAGATTCTGTATGAAACGAGCCGATGTATTAAGCTGGGATGAATATTTTATGAGCATGGCTCATTTAAGTGCCAAAAGGTCAAAAGATCCTAGTACGCAGGTGGGAGCGTGTATAGTGAATTCACAAAAAAGAGTTGTCGGTCTTGGATACAATGGTTTTCCTAAAGGATGCGATGATAATGAATTCCCATGGGGTAGAGATGGCAAATTTTTAGATACGAAATATCCTTATGTCGTACATGCTGAATTAAATGCGATCCTTAACAGTATACAGGATCTAAATGGTTGTACGATTTATGTCTCTTTGTTTCCATGTAATGAATGTGCAAAGGCAATTATTCAATCAGGTATCAAATGTGTAGTATATGAAAGCGATAAGTATGCTGGAACTGAAGCTAATATTGCTTCTAAGAAAATGTTTCGAGATGCTGGGGTTGAACTAGTTCAATTAACATATGAAATTACAGTAGACGTAAATGTAAAAAAGAGTGTGCAAAACTTATAACCGCTTTCATAGGTTTTTGGGTAGTATATTTATAAAATCATGTTACAATATTATCATGATTTTTATTACAGGGGATACGCACAGGGAATTGGATATACATACGATAAATCCCAGGGAGTTTGTTGAGGGAAGAACGTTAACTAGAGATGATTATGTAATCATCTGTGGTGATTTTGGCTGTATCTGGGACGGAGGTTCTGGTGATCGATTTTGGTTGAACTGGTTAGAATCTGAAGGCTGGAACACTTTATTTATTGATGGAAATCACGAAAATTTTGATGTATTAAATCAGTATCCCGAAGAAACTTGGCATGGAGGAAAAGTTCATCGTATCCGTTCAAATATTTTTCACTTAATGCGAGGGGAAGTATTTGACATAGAAGGGAAAAGTTTCTTTACGTTTGGTGGTGCCAGTAGCCATGATGCTCAATATCGTACAGAACATCAAACTTGGTGGAAAGATGAATTACCAACAACTTCTGAAATTGAACATGCATATCAAACACTTGAGAAGCACGATTGGAAAGTGGATTATGTATTGACCCATGATATCTATCGTTCTCATCCTTTGGGAAATAAATATACATGTGATATGTCTTTATATGGGGACGGGTATCATAATGTACCCGATTTTTTGGAAAGCATAAAAAATAAGCTTGATTATTCATATTGGTTTAATGGTCATTATCATACCGATGAAGTGCATTTTACAAATCAAAAACCTTGTATAACATTGTTTGATCGAATCATAAATATAGAAAAAGTAGATGACTTTATAAATGAAAAAACAGGATATAAGCTAGATAATTAGACTTATGTCCTGTTTTTCTTAAAAATCAAATGTTAAAGGATTGTAGCTTGTTCTATGGTTTTCGTTCATGCTGTTTAGAATTTGCATATCCTTATCTTCTAATGTGAAATCAAAGACAAAAAAATTTTCTTCTAAACGAGCCGGATTTTTTGATTTTGGTATAGGAATTATATTTTGTTGAATGTTCCATCGCAATAATATTTGAGCTGGGCTCTTATTATATTTTTGTGCTATTTCTTTTATTTTTTGATTTTCCATGTTTCCTCTTAATAATGGCCCCAAGCCATGGTTATTATATTGTTTTCTTTACAGAATGAAAGCAAGTCTTCATCATGCATCAGTGGTGTATGTTCAATCTGATTTATCATTGGTGCTATGGTACAGTGGGATAATAAATGTTGGAGTTGTTCTTTTTCAAAGTTGCATACTCCTATAGTTTTGACTTTATTTTGTTTATATAGATATTCTAAAGCACGCCATGTTTCCAGTGTTCGGCTTTTATTAAGTCCTGGTCAATGAATTAAAAATGCATCAAGATAATCTGTTTTTAACTTTGACAAAGAATCATAAAAACTTGTAATTGTGTTTTTATAGCCTTGGTTGCTGTTATCAACTTTGCTGATAAGAAAAATATCATTTCTATCTATTAGATTTGCTTGAATAGCATTGCCTAATGCATCTTCATTATGAGACATTTGAGCAGTATCAAATAATCTATATCCAATATTATATGCATATTTTATAACGTCATTCATCTGTGCACCTGGTTCGATTTTAAAAACACCAAGGCCAATCTAAGGAATTGATATATTATTCTTTAATTTAATCATATGGATCACCCTTTTCATGAAATGAATTATATATTGTATCTTTTTGTAATTCAATGTTTAAAAAATACAAAAAAAGCTGTATCTTCATTAAAATGATACAGCAAATATTTTTATTATATAATTCCTTCTAGATTGTCATCTATCGTTTTCTTTAGTGTATCGAATGAGTTGTTGAATTTAGCCTGATCATTTTCGTTTAGTGGTAGACAAACAACTTTTTCGATTCCGTTTGAACCCACAACACTTGGTGTACCGATAAAGTATCCTTCACGACCATATTCACCATTTTGGTATGCCGAAACAGGTAAAATAGCACGTTCGTTATTCAATACACAAGTTACGATTCGTCTTAATGCCAAACCAATACCATAGTATGTAGCTTTTTTCTTTTCAATGATGTGATAAGCTTTATCACGTACGCTTACATAAATATCTTGAAGTTCAGCGAGTGAAATATCTTCTTCATCTAAGTATTCTAATAGATGTTTACATCCGATATAGCAATGAATCCAAGGGACGAAACTTGAATCTCCATGTTCACCCATGATATAAGCGTGGATGTTTGTAGAAGCAAAACCAAGTCTTTCAGATAAGGCAAAGCGTAAACGAGCTGAATCTAATACTGTACCAGATCCAATAACGTGGTTTTTAGGAAGTCCACTTGATTTCCATGCGACATAAGTCATGATATCAACAGGGTTGTTGGCAACGATCAAGATACCGTTGAAGTTATTATTTTTTAAAGATTCGCATACGTTCTTTGTGATACCAGCATTGATCTTAACTAATTCAAGACGAGATTGTCCTGGTTTTTGAGCAGCACCTGCTGTTAAAACGACGATATTTGTATCGTGTGAATCAGCTTCATAAGAACCTGCAGTAATTTTCATTTTACCTTGTGCATATAATAGCCCATCACTTAGGTCCATCTGTTCTCCTTCAGCTTTGTCAGTGTTGACATCGACTAAGACTAATTCATCGATTCCTTTTTCGTTCAGTAATGAGTAAGCAAAACTCATACCGACAAATCCGGTTCCTACCAGCATTACTTTACGTTTTGAAATTTTTTCTTGTTGCATAATTATATATATCCTCCTAACGTATTGAATTTAATTATATTATAGCGATTTCATAGTATTTTCACAACAAAAACGATTGGATAAATCGAATTAATTTAATAAAACTTAAATAAAATTCTTGTCATATAATACGTTTAAATGAAGAAAAAAATAAAGAAAAATGCAAAAAAACAGTAAAACAATCCGTTTTACTGTTGCTGGCTCTGTGATTGAAGTGTAATATTTACTTCCTGTTGTTGACCATCACGTTCAATGACCATCGTTACGGTATCACCGATCTTGTGTTCATTTAAGATAGCTTTTACTTCACTTGAAGAGGTGATGTCCTGTCCATCAAATTTAACGATACGATCATTAACTTGAAGTCCTGCTTGATCAGCCGCTCCACCTTCAACTACTTGGACAATATAACATCCGGCTTCCATATTTCCTTGAGAATAATAGCTTTGTCCTGAGTAATCATATAAGCTGACATTCAGTGCCGGCCTTGAAGTGACAGAACCATTTTCAATCAATTCATTGATGATATCGATCGCTCCATTAATTGGAATAGCAAATCCTAGACCTTCAACACCGGTTGAACTTTCTTTGGCATTTACGATACCAATCAAGTTGCCTGAAGCATCAAATAATCCTCCTCCGGAGTTTCCAGGGTTGATAGCGGCATCGGTTTGCAGCAAGGTCATCGTTGTATCACCGATCGTGATTTGACGATCTAACGCGGAAATGATACCTGTTGTAACGGTTCCACCTAATTCGCCTAATGGATTACCAATAGCGATAGCTGCATCACCAACTTCAAGAGAATCGCTGTCACCGAATGTAGCAGGCGATAAGCCTGTAGCATTGATTTTTAAAACTGCTAAATCAGTTTGTGAATCTGAACCGATAATTTCAGCTGAATATTCTTGACCATCTGTGGTACGAACAGCGATGGCTGTTGCATTTTCAATTACATGGTTGTTAGTAATGATATAACCATCTTCACTCATGATCACACCGGATCCAGCACCTTGTGTGATGTATTGTTGTTGTAACAATCCTCCGCTTGAAGCAACTCCCTGTGTCGTTATTTCTACAACGCTAGGTCCACATTTTGCAGCTATATCGCTCACATCATTGATAGCGGCTGTAGAAGAGTTTCCGGATTGCTGGTTAATAGTGACTCCAGAAGGTCCTGTCATATTGTTGGCGAGCATGGCTCCACCAAAACCACAGGCGCCAGCGGCTACAACAAAGGCAGCAGCACCAGCTATATATTTAGGATTGATAGAGTTCTTTTTCTTTTGGAACTCTGGTGGCGTTTGAGAATTTTGATTCATAAAATACTCCTCCTTATTTAATACAACGTTAGTATACGCCAAAAATATGGATTTTTCTTTTCAGATACGTGTGAAATTTTGTTTTTTTTATTAAAAAATCGGTAAAAAAATGGTCTAAATGTAGTTATAAAACGTAAAAAAGTGCTATAATGTGCCTGTTAACAGAAGGAGGTATTTGTTCTATGCCTGTTAAGAAAACAACACAAGTAACGAAAGAAGATAAAACTGTGAAGGCTCCTGCAAAGAAGGCGGCTACCAAAACAACTACAGTTAAGAAGACTGCAGCTAAAAAGAAGGAGACATCTGTTGAAAAAGAAACAAAAACGGTTAAACAAACACCAACTGCGAAAACAACAAAAACAAGCAAAAAAACTGCAGCGGCAGACAAAGAAGTTAAAGCGCCTGCAAAGAAAACAACTTCTAAAAAGGCTTCTGAAGTGGTATCTAAGAAAGTAGAACAAAAGAAGGAAATGCCTAAAAAAGAAGCACCAAAAAAAGAAACAGTTAAAAAAGCGACTCCAAAGAAAACGTCAAAGGCTGTAAAGCTTGCTCAATATAACAACTTTGCGATTGATACATGTATTGATATGGCAAGAGCTATGGGCGTTGACATGGGCTATGATCAATATGCAAATATGTTGTTGGAAATTACGGATCTAAAGACCATTGCCAACAATATTATTGATAAATATGATTTAAAGACGAAAAAGTTTACTTTTGATGAAGATGGATATGATATTGATTTGATCGAAGTATTAGTATCAAAAATTGCTGATACAGTTGATATCAAAGCACAGGATTTCATTGAATTAGGTGGTATCGCCAAAGAATGTCTGGCTTATGAACTATCGGATGATGCTAGTGCAAACAATGATGAATATCATAAAGAATTTGATCTAGTCAAGAAGATCTTAATGATTGCTCAAAGAAAGGATCTTTATACAATGGAAGAACTAGCTTCATTGTTGAAGATGGATATGACAGATACTATCCTGCACTATATGGATGTTGCGTATAATGTATTAAAGAACTGGCAGTATGATGATGTTAAGTATTATGAAAACTTTATTTATGCTGTGTTATCTCACTTTACAGATTTACACGATAAATATGCAAATCGTGCAATGATGGATGTCGCTGATCTTTACATTGAACATGGAGATTATGGCTTGGGAGATGCCAACTATGGATACATCATTCGCGAAAATCAAATCAAAGACTATATCTATTATCGTTATGCCAATGTATACGTAGACATTGATCGTGAAAAAGCTCGATCAATTGCTCAGTCTGCATTACAATATGTTGATTCTCGTTATACATACTATCCAAATATTATGAGCATTTTGGAAGACTAAGTCTTCCTTTTTTTTTAGATATCTTGTTGAATGGTAGTTTTTATCTTGATTTTTATAAAATGATTGGTATTATATTTCTTGCGAATATTATTGAGGAGGTAATTATGGCAACTCAAACAAAAATACCTGAATGGGTTTTTCAATGCTTAGACCAATACGGAAACTGTGCATGTGGCCGTGCAATTACTAAAAAGTTCGGTAAAGATAAGTTATTATCTGCACTGGAAAAAATGGGATATCCATGCGACCTTGAAGTTTTAAGTGATCAAAAAGATAAAAGCGCTTATCCAAAAGATGGAACATATATCCTAGTTTCAAAAAATCGTCAGGAATTGATTGTAGAGGATGAATAAGAGGTATCTGAAAAGATACTTTTTTTCTTAAGGAAAGATAACAATGAAGAAATTAATAATTACTATTTTTACAGCCGTTTCAATGGTTCTTTGTCTAAGTGGATGTTCATCTGCAGAACAAACAACTTCGATTCAGTCAGTTTCTGTTGAGGATATTCCAGCTTATACAAATAGTCCATATGTAGTCATCAATGAGAATGTGCCGGATTTTGATTTATCGAAAAAGCAGGATAGTTATCAGATCTATAGCGAGCTGGATGATTTAGGTCGAACATTAGATGCAGAAGCTTGTTTAAGTAAAGATATGATGCCAACTGAAGAAAGAAATAATATTTCTTCGATTCATCCTTCGGGATGGCATTCCATTCAAGATGACAGCATTCCAGGTGGTTCTTTATACAACCGGTGTCATTTGATAGCTTATCAGTTAACTGGGGTAAATGATGAAAGAAATTTGATTACTGGAACACGATATTTAAATGTAGAAGGTATGCTGCCTTTTGAAGAGATGGTAGCCGATTATATTCGAGAAACAGACAATCACGTATTATATCGAGTTACACCTTATTATGAAGGTGATAATCTTGTGGCGAGTGGAGTTTTTATGGAAGCCTACTCACTCGAAGATAAAGGAGATGGTATTTGTTTTCATGTATATTGTTACAATGTAATGCCGTCGGTAGAAATTGACTATAAAACAGGAGATGCTGTCATAGAAAACTCAAATATAGATACGCAGACACAAAAAGATTATATCTTAAATATTAAAAGTAAAAAGATCCACCTTCCTGAATGCAATGGAGTGCAAACCATGAGCGATAAGAATAAAAAAGAAGTTCATGCGAGCATTGATGAACTTCAACAGGAAGGATATTCGATTTGCAGCAACTGTATTCATTAGAGCTTTTTAATGATTTCTTGAACGAATTCCTGTGTTGTACTATGTCCTTTTAAATCTGGAGTCAGTACTTTTTTCTCAAGGAATACTTCATTTAAAGCATTTCGGATGTTTTGTGCGACATTTATTTGGCCAAGGTCATCTAACATCATGCATGCCGATAACAACAATGCACTTGGATTTGCGATACCTTTACCTGCAATATCTGGAGCACTGCCATGAACTGCTTCATACATCGCATATTCGTCGCCTTTATTACAACTTGGCAATAAGCCTAATCCACCAATCAAACCACTGGTTAGATCCGAGATGATGTCTCCGTATAGATTTGGCATGACCATGACATCAAACTGCCAGGGATTCATGACCAACTGCATACATGTGTTATCAACAATCAAGGAGTTAGATTGAATCTGAGGATATTCCTTTGCGATATCTTTAAAGATTTCTAGAAATAAACCATCGGTTTTCTTGAGAATGTTTGCCTTATGAACACATGTTAATTTTTTTCGATTATGTTTAACGCAATATTCAAAAGCCGCCTTGATGATTCGAGAGCTGGCTTTTTTTGTGATGATCTTATAGGCGATTATGGTATTATCGTCGATGACTTCCTCTTTTCCTACATATAGATCTTCGGTATTTTCGCGAAAGGTAACGATATCAATGTCTTTAAAATATGTATCTAATGCAGGATTGGATTTAGCTGGACGTATATTGGCCCATAAATCATATTTGGTTCTTAAAGTTACATTTAAGGAACGAAATCCTTTTCCAATGGGTGTTGTGATAGGAGATTTTAATAAGACTTTATTTTTTTGAAAGGAATCAAGAGCTTGTTGGGGAATATATTCCTGGCACTTGTTAAAGACAGCTTCACCAACATCAAAGATTTCATAATCAAGGTCTGCTTTGGCATGATTTAAAATTTCAATTACGGCATCTGTAATTTCTGGGCCGATTCCATCTCCTCTAAATACTGTGATCGTTTTCATGATTATCATCCTCCAATTTCTTAAGCGAACCAACATAAACGTTGGCTGGTCGTATCAGTTTTCGATTTGATTGACGATTTTCTAGATGATGTGCGATCCATCCGGCTGTACGACTGATACAAAATAATGGTGTAAATAGAGATTCGCTGATGCCTAACATAGAATAGGCAAACCCACTGTAGAAATCCACATTGGCGCAGGCAGTTACACCTTTTTCTTTTTTCATAACGTCAATAGCAGCGTTTTCAAAGGCCTCCAAGGTATAGAAAGTATCCAACTGACCTTTTTCTTTGGCCAGTTTTTTACACTCTGCTTTGATGCATTGACATCTAGGATCGCTGATCGTATAGATCGCATGACCGATTCCATAGATTAAGCCACTTTTATCAAAAAAGTCTTTATTAAGTAATTGATAGGCAATGTTTTTCATAAGCTCAGGGTCTCTTGAATGTTGGGTTACTTTAAGGATTTCTTTCATCTGCTGGTAAACTTTTGTGCTGGCTCCACCATGTCTAGGTCCTTTTAAAGAGCCAATTGCAGCACTGATGCATGAATAAATATCAGTTCCAGTACTGGAAATAACGACATTGGCAAATGTAGAATTATTTCCACCACCATGATCAGCGTGCAAGACCAAAAGCGTATCCATGACACGAGCTTCCTGATGAGTGTATATATTGGATCCACGAGCCATTACAAGAATATTTTCCGCAAGACTTTTATTGGGCAATGGGTATTCACAGATTTGTTGCCCAGTAAAAAAAGAAAACGTAATTAAAGGAATCTGCGCCAATATGGAGAGTCCTTTAAGCATTCTTTCTTCTAAGGTGTCTGAATCTGGATTTGGATCTTGTCCATATAGTTTTAAAACTTCGATCTGTACACCGTTTAAAATGCTGGTGGTTTGATACTTAGGATCAATGTTACAAAGATTTCGCTTCTTAAGAAGTTCCTGTGTAAATAAAGATAATTCTTCTGCATTCGGAAGTTTTCCATAGATCAATAAAAAAGCAATTCTTTCATAGTTGCCTAATTGGGCAAAGTTAGGATCATTGATCAAATCTTGGACGGAATAGCCACGATAGATTAGTTTTCCATCAACATTGATCTTTTTTCCATGGATATATTGATAACCGACAACATCACAGATCTTAGTCAATCCAACTTTGACTCCCGTTCCATTATCATTTCTCAAACCTGCTTTTACACGATATCTAGGGTATAAAGAAGCATCGATATAATTCTCTTTTTCACTTTCCATATATATAGCTTTCAAAGTTTTCATAGCATTACCTTTCATTTTGTTTCATTATTATATCATAAACTTTCAAATTGTTACATTTTTTGTTATAATTAACGACATTAGGAGGAATGCTCATGAATTTAACACAAAAAATCATTAAAGAACATTTGATAAAAGGAACTTTAGAGCCAGGTAGTCCAATTGAAATTAAAATGGATCAGACATTGACGCAGGATGCGACTGGTACCATGGCATATATGCAGTTAGAAGCTATGGGAATAAAAAGAGTTAAGACAGAGATATCGGTCTCGTATGTTGATCATAACACGCTACAGAATGGATATATGAATGCAGATGATCATGCCTATCTTCAAAGTGTAGCAGCCAAATATGGAGTATATTTTTCTCGTCCAGGAAATGGGATTTGTCATCAGGTGCACTTAGAGCGATTTGCTAAACCATCAAAAACGTTAATAGGATCGGATTCACATACACCAACAAGTGGCGCCATGGGATGCTTAGCGATAGGGGCCGGTGGTTTGGATGTTGCCAAGGCAATGGCAGGAATCGGATATCGTCTAACAATGCCAAAAGTTGTCCAGGTCAATCTTCATGGAAAACTTTCGCATGGAGTATCTAGCAAAGATATTATTTTAGAATTGCTAAAAAGATTAAGTGTTAAAGGTGGAGTATCTAAAGTTTTTGAATATACCGGAGAAGGTGTTAAAGGCCTATCGGTTTATCAAAGAGCAACGATTACAAATATGGGAGCTGAATTAGGGGCTACAACTTCTATCTTTCCAAGTGATGAAATCACACTTGCTTTTTTAAAACAACAAAATAGAGAAGAGGATTATATTGAACTAAAAGCCGATGAAGATGCGACTTATGATGAGTATATTGATATTGATCTATCTTCATTAAGACCAATGGCTGCATGCCCAGATTCTCCAGACGCGATTAAAAACATCAGCGAATTAAAAGGCATTAAAATCGATCAGGTAGCGATTGGTTCATGTACCAATTCTGGATATGAAGATTTGATGAAGGCAGCTACAATTTTGAAAGGAAAAACGATTGCCCCAAATGTAAGCCTGGTTGTTTCTCCAGGATCACGTCAAGTCATGATGAAATTGATTCAAAATGGAGCTCTAGCTACTTTTATTCAAGCTGGGGCTAGAATCTTAGAGTGTGCTTGTGGTCCTTGTATCGGCATGGGACAATCGCCTAAAAGTGATGGTATTTCATTAAGAACGTTTAATCGTAATTTTTATGGACGTTCTGGAACATTAAGCGCTGGCATTTATTTGGTATCTCCAGAAGTTGCAGCGGCAAGTGCTATTGAGGGGAAATTTGTTGATCCAACCGAATTAGATTATGATGATACATTTGAAAAAGAACCTGTTTATATCGATGACAGTATGATCATAGCTCCAGTAGAAAATACAGACGATATAGAAATCATTCGTGGACCTAATATAAAACCGCTGCCAATCAATGATAGAATGGATCAGATCATTGATAAGAAAGTGATCGTAAAATTACCGAATAATATAACGACAGACCATATTGCGCCTGCTGGTGCCGAAGTTTTGCCATATCGTTCGAATATTGAGAAACTTTCTACATTTGTCTTTAAGAATAATAAACCACATTTTGCCGAAATATGTAAAGAAAATCATGGCGGGATCATTGTGGCAGGAGAGAACTATGGACAAGGATCTTCTAGAGAGCATGCGGCTTTAGCTCCAATGTATTTACAGATCAAAGCGGTTATCGCAAAATCATTCGCCCGTATACATTTGGCAAATTTAATTAATTTTGGAATCCTTCCACTCGTTTTTAAAGATAAGGAAGACTATGACTTCATTGATGAAATGGATGAATTAATGATTGAAGATACTTCAAAATTATATGAAACAGATGAAATCAAAGTTTATGATAAAACCAAAGATAAATATTTTACTGCCTTAACTTCTCTTTCAAACGAAGATGTAGATATCTTAATGGCTGGTGGGGCGTTAAATTATATTAAAGACCAACAATAAAAGAGCTGGATTCCAGCTCTTTATTCGTATATATCAAAATAATCCTGATAGATATCGAAGTTTTCATCTGAATGGATCTTTGCGGCAAAGAAAGCATTTTTATCATTTAAAACTTCACGGGATACATTGACGATCGGTTCTTTGAATTTATAGATTCCATCCTCGTTTACACGCCAAATGTTTTCATTATGGTGTCTAGCAGGTGAGAATTTTTTTAACATAGTTGCGATTGCAAGTTCTTCTGGATACATACACATCTTAAAGTTATTGGAACAATAGGCAAGGTTTTCTGCTAAGGCAACAGCACTTTCGTGTCTTAATACGAACCATGGATAACTCAATACTAGAACATCATCCAATTTTTTTTGCTTGAAATTATGAATGACACCAGCTGTAAACTTGTTCATGCCTTGAATGATCTTTGATTTTTGAAAGTCCATCGAATTTGTAAAGAATGCATACTCTTCAAATCGGGTCATAAGTTCTGGATCTTCTTCACTTGTTTTTTCAACATAGTAGATATCTTGTTCAGGATATTTGTTTAGATAGTCTTCCAAATCCTTTTTCTTAGTAATAGGGATCATCCCGTCTGTCAAATTAATGAAGGCATCATACTTAAATCCGTTTTCCTCTTCTTCCTCTAGAGCATCTGCGATGGAAATGATCATACCGCGTGGTAACGATAGATCTCCAGGCAAGGCAGCTTCCTGCTTATGGACTAAGTGCATGCTTGGTTCATTACCATAGGCAAGCATGAGCTCATCTCTTAAATCGTCATCATTCACGATGACATAACAATCATCACCGGCTTCTAAGATTGTATCTAGATTTTCTGTGATTTCATCATAATTTTTTTTCATATAATGTATCAAATATGCTATTTTCATGGTTTTCCTCCATTTTGAATTTTGTCTTCAGTAAAACAAGTATAACATATTTTATAGAAGTTGACTTAATATACTTGTACCAATTGAGTTATTGGGCATAGAGAATCCAAAGTTATCCAGGATCGTAGCTCCAATTGTCGCAAAATTGTTTTGGTCTTTTAATTGCTTTGATTCTTTGAAACGTTTGGAATATATCATCAAAGGTACGATTTCCTTTGTATGGTCACTTCCTTTGCAAGTTGGATCATTACCGTGATCGGCTGTGACAATCAGAAGATCATTTTGTGTAAGCTGATTGATCAATGTCTTTAAGTTTTTATCAAATGCTTCAAGTTCTTTGCCATAACCTATAGGATTTCTTCGATGTCCCCATTTCGCATCAAAATCAACCAGGTTACAAAAACATAATCCTGTAAAGTCTTTTTTTGTCAGTTCGATCGTTTGTTGCATGCCATGGATACTGGAATCTGAATGTAAGCTTTCAGAAATGCCCTGACCATTAAATATGTCACTGATCTTACCAATACCAATTACATCCAGCTTGTTTTCCTTTAGAACATCTAAACAAGTTTTATGAGGTGGTCGCAATGCATAATCTTTACGATTGGAAGTACGAATATATTGCCCGTTTTGGATGATATAAGGCCTTGCGATCACACGTCCAACCTTCCATTCAGGGCGCATCGTCAGTTCTCGAGCAATCTGGCAACAGCGGTAGAGTTCATCGAGTCCCATGATTTCTTCATTGCCACAAATTTGTAATACAGAATCCGCACTGGTATATACGATCATCTTTTTTGAATGGCTCATAGTTTCCTGTGGTGCCAGTTCTTTTAGAATTTCGGTTCCACTGGCTGCCTTGTTTCCGATGATTTCATGTCCGGTCTGTTTTTCTAACTCCTGGATCAGTTCAACAGGGAATCCGGTTTCAGTAAATGTAATGAAAGGTTTATCCACATAGATGCCCATCATTTCCCAATGACCGGTAATCGTATCTTTTCCAACACTGGCTTCAAACATTCTTCCGTAATAACCTGTTGGTTCTGAATCTATTTTGGCATGGATCGTTGGATGTAACTGGCCTAAACCAAGTTTCATCATCGTATCGATGTGAAATGGATTCATGATCAGATCAATGTGTCCAAATGTGTCTGCACCTTCATCGCCATATTCTTTGGCATTTGGCATTGCGCCAATGCCAAACGAATCGACAATGATCAAAAAAATTCGTTTAAATTGAGTCATGTCATTATTATATAAAAAAACTGTGAGTTATTCACCCACAGTTTCCAAAATTGTTTTTTCTAACGCTTTTGCGGCCAAAAGACAAGTGTTTAAACACTTTGTTTCTTTGGTATGATGAATGGGTTTTACATGGGCGCAGTCCATGTTTCCAAGCTCTTCTTTAAAGTTGCGAACACATTTTTGTGTATAGGGCCTAATTTCATCCAACTGGTCGTGTGCTTTTGTCTTTATGACCATTTTTGATAAAGCAGCTACACTGCCTACAAGAGCTCCACATGTAGAGCCAACAAACATACCTCCACCAAAGCCGGCAATCATTTTCATGTCTTCATCATGAAGATCAAGATGATAATATTCATTGGCAGCACGAATGAGTGTTTCAGAACAGTTATATCCAGATGTATAATATTTTTCAACTACGGTTTGAAATTCTGTCATATTAACGGTCCCACCCGAAATCTTTTAAGATTTCTTCTATGTTTTCTTCGAATGTACCAAAAGTGATACCAAGATTTTCTAATTTTGAAGAGTCAAGACGATAGTCTCTGAAACGTTCACTATACCTTTCTTTATTAGGAAGGATGTATTTTGCGATTGCCTCATCGCTTGCCTTAAGTTCTTTGGCGATATAAACTGCCGTTTCATATGTCGTCATCTCGTTTTTGCTGGCGACATGATAAGTGCCTGTATCTAATGTAGTGATCTTTTCAAATTGTTGAGCCAATTTTTTAGCATATGTCATGCATCTTCTTTCATTGCATGTAAACAATGTTGGTGTTTGATGCAACAATGCATTCATAACGTTTTTAATGATACTTGGGCTGGCTTTGACTTTATCAAAGCTTAATCCCATCATCCAGGAAAAACGTAAGATCAAATAGTCATCCAATTGTTCATGAATCAGATCTTCACATTCGATCTTGTTTTTACCATATACCGTTACAGCGCTGACGGATTCTTCTTCATTAAAAGGTCCATGGTTTTCTTTACCATTAAATACTTGTTCCGTTGAACAGAAAATCAAACGGGCCTGATTTTTTTTGCAGGCTTCAATGATCTTTTGTGTGGATTCCACATTGATCTTATGTGCTAATTCCGGATTTTCTTCACATACAGCTGTTGTTGCATTAGCGGCTGTGTGAAAACAGATGTCAAATTGTTTATCTTTTAAGAAAGCTTCGACTTCTTCTGGTTTGCTTAGATCGGCATCTTTTCTTGTCATCGTTATCCAGTTGAATTTATGATGGTTTTCTTTACGGACATAGCTTGCGATATAACCATTCGCTCCGGTTACTAAGATTGTTTTCATTTGTTTTCTCCTTTAACTGGTTGACTTAATAACACGTGTGCACCTTTTTGTAAGGTGATTTCTTTAGCGTTTGCCGGTACAAACATACTATCATAACGTGGTAGTGTGATGGTCGTACCATTCCATATGATATCTGTATCTTCATCCACATTGGTCAAGATTACAAAATGTGTATCACTTGTAATTGTCTGATTTTCTGTAGCAAAGATTTCATCGACAGTAAAGAATGGAGTATCGCCAATTCTTCGTGTTTCTTCTTTCGCTTCTTCAAAATGAGGCTGTAAGGCAAAATTTGTTACATCAAATGATTCTTTTAAATGCAGTGGTCTTGGGTTGCCATTGGCATCTTTTCGATCGTAGTCATAAAAACGATATGTTGTATTGGAATTTGTTCCTACTTCAATGGCCCAGATATCTTTTCCAAGAGCGTGCAGCATACCAGCTGGGATGGTTATATAGTCACCTTTTTTAACCGGCCATTTTTGAAGATATTGCTCTAATGTATTATCCTCTAAGGCTTTTTTGATTATATTGGCATCATCCACATTTGTTCCAGCAACCAATGTAGCACCTGGTTTAGCATCAATGATATACCAGCTTTCATATTTACCAAAATCATTGGAATGCTTTTTTGCGTATTCATCTTCTGGATGTACTTGAATGCTCAAGGCATCTTCTGTATCTAAATAAGCCAGGCGCAGCATTTCATGAAGTGTATATCCTTTTCCTAACATTCCTTCCATATCCTGATCGATCAATTCTTGTAGAGTTGTTTCTTCAGGCAGGTTGGTAATTTTATTTGTACAGTAAGGATGAGCTGAAACTTCCCACCATGTTCCGTATTTTCTATCGTAGTTACGATGTTTGCTGAGATGATCAGACCCCCATATTGTATAGTCTGGGATTGGTTTCAATAATAATGGCTTCATTTTATTCACCTTCAAATTCTTTTAAGATATTTAGAGAAGAACTCGTTCCAATGCGGGTAGCTCCTGCTTCAATCATTTCTTTACAAGTTTTCCAGTCGCGGATTCCTCCTGCAGCTTTTACTTGAACTTCACCTTCTACAGCTTCAACCATGATCTTAACATCTTCTATGGTAGCTCCACCAGTTCCAAAACCTGTGCTTGTTTTGATAAAGTCTGGTTTCACTTCTTTGGCGATCAAAGCTAGTTGGCGAATTTCATCTTTTGTCAAATAGCAGTTTTCAAAAATAACTTTTAATAAAACCTGTCCTTCTGTACAGATTTTTTTGAATTCTTCCATTTCATGACGAATAAAGTCCCAATCATGCATCTTAGCTTTACTTATGTTGATTACATAATCAATTTCATCAGCGCCCTGTTCAATGGCCCATTTGCATTCAAATAGTTTTGTATCCAGTCCGCACTGTCCTAATGGGAATCCAATAGCAGCACCTACATGAACATCGGTTCCTTGTAATTGTTCTTTACAGAATTTAGTCCATTCTGTGTTAATAGCGACCATGGCAGCTCCAATTGTCTTTGCTTCCGTACATAGTTTTTCTAAGTCGGCATTGGTTGCATATGCCTTTAAAAAAGTATGGTCAAAATATTTTGCAAGCGATTGTTTTGTTAAGTTTTCTGTTTTCATCACATTCTCCTCCTATTGATAATTTTAATAGAATTAATTCGTAAATTCAAGCAATGTTATAACATTTAAATCATAAAAAGTATGCTATACTGTCGAGGGTGATAAAATATGACAACTTTAGATAGAAGCATAGAATTTAAAAAAGTTTTAATGGTAATCACAAGAAAAACGATAAAGAGAGAGACTCCATTAAAAGAAGGATATAAATATACACCTTTTAGCAAAGAACTTTTAGATTCATGGTGCAGGCTTCATGTAAAAACAGGCTTATTTGAAACGATGGAACAGGCAAAGAATAAATTAGATGAGATGTTACAACAAGATGAAGACTTCTTTAAAGAGAACTTTCTTTTTGTGGTAAATGAAGCCAATGAACTGGTAGCCAGTGCTGGATTATGGACAGGAAAAGATTTTGATGGAAATCGTCTTCGTTTGCATTACATATCTGTTGATCCAAACGAGCAGCATAATGGAATTGCGCATGCGATGATTTCACGTTTATGCATCAAGTATGATTCGATTCCAGGTAAGTATCCATTGTATTTAGCAACACAGAGCCAGTCTTATGGTGCGATTGCTCTGTATAGTCGAATGGGATTTACACCTTACTTAGGTGAGTATAATGGATGTTCTCAAGAAAAAAATGAAGCGGCATGGGAATATACAACAGAAATTTTAAGAGAAAAGGTTAAATAATAGGGAAGAAAGGTTACTTTTAGCAGTTATATCTTGACTCTGCTAAAGAGTTGCGTTATACTAGCATACGCAAGGCTAGAGTGCTAAAAGGAGTGATATTATGGCCAGAAAAAAACAATTTAAGGCTGAATCAAAACGATTATTAGATTTAATGATCAATTCAATTTATACGCATAAGGAAATCTTCTTACGTGAGTTGATTTCTAATGCAAGTGATGCGATCGATAAATATTATTATTCAAATGCCGGACATGTAGATCCATCTACATTTGAAATTCGTATTGAACCAAATAAAGAAGCTCGTACATTAACTATTTCAGATACTGGTATTGGTATGTCTAAAGAAGAATTGGAAGAAAATCTAGGTACCATTGCCAAGAGTGGGTCTTTGGCATTCAAAGAACAAATGGAAAACAACAAAGAACATGAAAATGATGTGGATATCATTGGTCAGTTTGGTGTTGGGTTCTACAGTGCATTCATGGTTGCCAAAGAGTTATGCGTAATTTCTAAAAAAGATGGCAGCGATGAAGCTTATAAATGGATCAGTGATGGCGATTCAGGATATACGATTGAACCAGCTGAAAAAGAAACAACAGGTACTACAATTATCTTGACTTTAAAAGATGATACTGAAAATGACGATTATTCTAAATATTTGGAAACATATACGCTTAAAGATTTGATCAAAAAATATTCAGATTATATCCGTTACCCAATTAAGATGAATGTTGAAACCAGCAAGATCAAAGAGGAAACAAAAGATTCTGATAAACCTGAATATGAAACTGTTATTGAAGATCAGACATTGAATTCCATGGTTCCATTATGGAAACGTCAAAAATCTAAAATAACCGATGAGGAATACAATCAATTCTATAAGGATCATTTCTATGATTATGCGGATCCAAAACGTGTGATTCATTTTAGCGTTGAAGGAAATGTCAGCTTTACTGCTTTATTGTATATTCCAAGTCATGTACCACAAGGCTTCTATCATCAGGACTATAAGAAAGGCCTTCAGTTGTATTGCCGTGGTGTATTTATCATGGATCATGCAGAGGAATTGTTGCCAGATTACTTGCGCTTTGTCAAAGGCTTAGTGGATTCCCAAGATCTTTCATTAAATATCTCTCGTGAAATGTTGCAGCATGATCATCAGTTAAAGGCGATTGCTTCTCGAATCGAAAAGAAGATATTAAGCGAATTAACAAACATGTTGACAAAAGAACGAGAAACATATGAAGAATTCTGGAAGGAATTTGGTCTAAACATCAAATTTGGTGTATATAACAACTATGGAATGGATAAAGATAAACTACAAGATTTATTATTGTTCTATTCCAGCAAAGACCAAAAACTTGTTACATTAAATGAGTATGTAAATCGCATGAAGGAAGACCAGAAGGACATCTATTTTGTTTCTGGATCAGATGTGAATTTAATCGATAAGTTACCAATTGTTCAAACATTGAAGAAGAAAGATTACGAAGTTCTATATTTAACAGATGAAGTCGACGAATTTGTTATGCAGACATTGATGACATATCGTGAAAAGACATTTAGAAATGCAGCTCAAGGAGACTTGGATCTAGATTCTGAAGAAGAAAAACAAGAATTGGAAAAAGCTAAAGAAGATAATAAAGAACTATTGGAATTCATGAAAGAGTCGTTGCATGATCAAGTTGCAGAAGTTAAACTTTCCAATCGTTTGATCGATGATCCAGTATGTTTGACTGCTGGAGAAGGCTTATCTTTTGAAATGGAAAAAGTCTTTGCGAATATGCCAAAGGATAATCCAATGATGCCAATGAAGGCTACACGTATTCTTGAAATCAATCCAAATCATCCGATTTTTGAAACATTGAAAGAAGCATTTAGTTCAAATAAAGATAAGGTTGCAGAAATTGCCGATGTTTTATATAATCAGGCTCTATTGATTGAAGGATTCAAAATCGAAGACCCAATTGCATACTCTAGAAAGATCTGTGAATTACTAGTAAAATAGCCGGAATGTATTTTCCGGTTTTTTTGTTATAATTTAGAAAAGGAAACATATATGATTATTCGAAAATATCAAAGCTTAGATTGTGAAGAAATGGCACAGTTATTTTATGATACCGTTCATACGATAAATAGAAAAGATTATTCTAAAGAGCAGTTGTATGTCTGGGCAGATGGAAAGGTTGATATAGAATCTTGGAATCAACGTTATTTATCATCTCACACACTTGTTGCGATAGAAGATAAAAGGATCGTTGGTTTTGGAAATATCGACGATCAAGGCTATCTAGATATGTTATATGTCCATAAAGAGTATCAAAATAACCAAATTGCGACCAAGCTCTGCGATCAATTAGAAAAGTTTGTAACAGGTAAGATCACAACATATGCTTCCATAAGCGCAAAAGGTTTTTTTGAAAAAAGAGGGTATAGAGTCATTAGGGAAAACGAAGTGATTCGAAAAGGAATCACGTTGACAAATTATTTAATGGAAAAAGAATGAGCATATACATGTTCATTCATCATAATAAGGTTTATACTTAAGTTAAGGAGATGATGATCATGAAAAAAATATTATTTATTGTTGGATCATTGCGCAGGCATTCATTCAATGCTCAATTAGCTGGCTATGTAGAAGATAAAATTAAGGATAAAGTTGAAGTATCATATTTGCAGTATCGAGATATTCCTTATATGAATGAAGATTTAGAAAACCCAGAACCGGTAGATATTCGAAGAATTAAGAAAGAAGTTATGGAGGCAGATGGGGTTTGGATCTTTACCCCTGAATACAATGGATTTATTCCTGGTGTTTTGAAAAATCTTCTAGACTGGTTGTCAAGAAGAATCGATCTACAGGCCGAATGGAATCAAACAGCTCTTGCCAATAAACCTGTTACATATTCTGGAGCTGCCGGTAAAAGTGGCTCTGCAAAGGCACAAGCTCAGCTGGAAGTATTATTACCGTTTATCTTAATGGATGTTGTTAATAAACATACCGCAAAGGTTCAAATCAAACCAGAAGATCATAAAACGCAGCTCTTGACGTTAAATAAAGAAGAAGAGGAAATGATCGATCTTCAGATCAATGATTTCTTATCTCATTTAAATGTGCAGAATTAATATTCTGCATTTTTTCTTGAGTATCCTTTAAGTTTTAAATATACTAAGTTCATGGTAAAAAATATTATATTTGATATCGGCAATGTTCTTGCAACATTCAAACCAAAAGATTTTTTAATGGATCTTTTTAAGGATCCTACACTTGTGGATCAATTTTTCGAAGTGTTCTTTACAAAACTTTGGCATGAATATGATCAAGGATTATATACTAAAGAACAGATGGTACAAAAAGGTTTACAGAAGATGCCGGATCAAAAGGAAAAAATTAATAAAATGATGGATGTATGGACATCATATGTCGTTGGGATTCAAGAAAATCTGGATTTGATTCGAATCTATCAAAAAAAGGGATATAAAGTTTATATACTTTCGAATCTTCCAGAAGATTCATATGTTTATTTGAAAGAACATTATGATTTTATAGATCAAGTTGATGGGGGAATCTATTCATATCAACATAAATTGATCAAACCGGATGTTAAGATCTTTGAAGCATTGTTGGAGAAATACGGCCTAAATGCAAATGAATGTATCTTTATAGATGATACTGAAGTAAATATCAGGGCTGCTGAAACACTTGGCTTTTATACGATATGGTTAAAAGATCATACACAGCTGGCTACATTGTTAAAGGAGAATTTGAATGAAGTGTAAAGTAGGGAAAATATGTGGAGGATGTGCATATCTTTCAAAAAGTATGGAAGAACAGGCATCCATTAAGAAAGCTCAGGTTGAAGAACTGGCTCAAAGAAATCATCTTAAATTAAGAGTAGGGGATGTTTTAACCGCAAAAAATACGACACATTATAGAAATAAGGTAATTGTTGGCTTTGCGAAGAATAAAGGGAAGGTTTATTCTGGCTTATATGCAGCCAAATCGCATCGTGTAGTGGCTTGTCAAAACTGTATGATGCATCCTGATATAGTGAATAAAATCATTGTTAAGATCGAAGAATTGGTCAGTTCAATGAAAATTGAATTATATAATGAAAAAACACGCACCGGTTTATTGAGACATGTATTAATTCGCTATGCTCATAAGACAGATGAAGTGATGGTTGTTTTTGTCACCAGCAAGAAGATGTTTCCTTCTAGAAGAAATCTTGTCAATGCGCTCGTAAAGGAATTTAAAGAAATCAAAACGATCGTACAAAATGTAAATCCAAGAAATACAAGTATAGTCCAGCAAGATGAAACGATTCTTTTATATGGGGATGGAATGATTACGGATGAATTATGTGGTTTAAAGATTTCTTTCTCAAATCGCTCTTTCTATCAAATTCATTCGGAACAGTGTGAAGTACTCTACGATATGGCTCGAAAAATGTGTGATTTAAAAAAGACAGACACAGTATTGGATACATATTGCGGTGTTGGTACGATTGGATTGACTTTGGCATCTAGTTGTAAGAGTGTTACTGGTATAGAAATAAATCCTGAAGCTATTGAAAACGCTAAATTGAATGCGAAACAGAACAATATCAAGAATGTCAAATTTATCTCTATGGATTCGACAAGATACATGATGGAAGCAAAGAAATTTAGAAACCATTATGATGTAATTATTTTAGATCCACCTAGAGCTGGTACAACAAAAGACTTTATTGAAGCTTCTACCTCTCTTCAGCCAAAGAAGATCTTGTATATCTCTTGTGATCCAAAAACAATGATGCGTGATCTTGTCATGTTTAGACAAAAAGGATATATGACAAATAAGATTGAGCTTGTGGATATGTTCCCGTTTACTGAACATGTGGAGACGGTCTGCTTGATGTCTAGGAAAGAGAAATAAATAGCGAAAAGTAGCGTATTTACGGGCTTTTTTGAGATTAGTAGGTAGCTCATGAAAGTCCGTAATTCTTATATTGAAACATATCTACTGTAAAAACGGTCAGAGGGTTTAGGCTGTGGATTAGATGTCGTGGGTTGTGGCACTAGAATAGATGTTATCTAAGGTGCAAACTCAATTTGAGTGAGTGATTTAGATGTTGTCTAATCCGGCAACTCGACCGTTGGCTGAATAGTAGGCAGTGGATTAGATGTTACGGAAGGAGGAGTTTTCATGGAAGATATTTTTACAGGTGATATTTTTGAAAAAATTGAACCGCCGCATGGGGTATCTTTCAAGATTGTGGGGACTGCATTACCTACAAATTTATTGCAGAGAAATGGTTTCTCACGAGAATCGGCAACATATATCCGGAATCATAAAGATGAATATGTTGTTCATGATGGTAGTGGTGGTGAATTAAAATTAAAAAGCTCGTTGCTTACATGTGGCAATACGAGCGTAATGACAGAAGCAGCCAGCATTAACTTTAATGTTCCGGGACTTTTTCTGGAGGAGGACGCCTAATGAAGAAAATTGAAGGTTCACCTAAGAATCTAAAACAATTATTACAGAATACGAAATATTCTATTCACTATTATCAGCGTGAATATATGTGGCAGCGTAAGCACATAGAAGAATTGATTGATGACCTTATATCAGAATTCTTGGAATATTATAAAACAGATGACCCAAGACAAGCTGTAGCTGATTACGGTGCATATTTCATGGGTTCTATTGTTCTGGCCGGAAGAGAAAATGCAATCATTGATGGCCAGCAGAGATTCTCGTCTTTGACACTATTGTTGATGTACCTTAACAACAGATTAAAGACCATCGGCCAGAGTTATAACATGATTGAGACTATGATTTTCTCAGAATCCTTTGGTACAAAGTCTTTCAATATCAACGTTGAGGACCGTCAGGATTGCATGAATGCAATTTTCAACGATACTGATTTTGATACTACCGGTGCCGGAGAATCTGTAAAGAATCTATATGGTCGATATCAGGATATTCAGGATGTTTTCCCAGCTGATATTACAGATGATATGTTGTTGCATTTCTGTGATTGGGTTGCGGAAAAAGTATTCTTTATTGAAATTGTAGCAACAACTGAGCAAGATGCTCATAAAGTGTTTGTTACAATGAACGACCGTGGTTTGAGCCTTACATCTACAGAAATGTTAAAGGGTTATATTCTTTCAGAAATCAAATCCGATTCTTCACGCGAAAAGATGAATGGTATTTGGAAAGATAAAGTTCTTACATTTTCTTACATTGAAGAAGGACGACGACAAGGGTGATGAGACATTTATTAAGGCTTGGCTTAGAGCTCACTATGCGGAAACAATCCGTGAGACAAAAGCCGGTGCTGTAAATAAAGACTTTGATATCATCGGTGGTTCCTTCCACAAGTGGGTACGAGATGAACGTGATAAGCTAGGTCTTAATGGCTCTGATGATTTTGAGTTGTTCATAAAGAAATTTGCAAAATTTGCTGAGGTTTATGAACGTATTCGTAGGGCAGAAACAACATTTGCTGAAGAAACAAAGTATGTATATTACAATGCGCAGGTTAACTTTACATTACAGCCACAGTTATTATTAGCGCCCGTATGCTATGAAGATTCATGGCCAATTATTATTGAGAAGATTAATCTGGTAGCAAGATTTATTGATGTTTTGATTGTATCCAGAGTTACGAATTATCGCTCTGTAGATTACAGTACAATTAAAAATTTTGTTTTCAATGTTACTAAGGATATCCGCATGACAGACATACCTACATTGAAACAGAAATTAGAACAGCAGTATATCAATCTTGCATTTGACCCTGCAGCAGCATTAAGCGATTTAAGACTGAACAGCTTTACTAAGAAATACATCAAGAATATCCTTGCTCGTATCACTGGATATATTGAAGAACAGACTGGTGTTGCATCAAATTATTGTAATTACATGAATACTCAAACAAAGAACCCGTTTGAGATTGAGCATATTATTACAGACCATTATGAATGGTTTACAGCAGAGTATTCTGACCAAGATGACTTTAGACGTTGGAGAAATAGCATCGGTGCTTTACTGCTTCTTCACAAGAGCATCAATGCAAGCTTAAACGATGCAAAATATGATTATAAGCTTAAGAAGTATTGTTCTAATGAAGGCAATATCTATACGGAATCACTTGGTGAATTAGCGTACCAGAATAATCCTAAATTCAAGAAGTTTATTGCTGATAATAATCTTGGATTTAAAGCATATGCATCATTTGGCAAGAATGAGATTGCTGAGAGAATCGCAGTTCTCGTTGATTTGGTAAAACTTGTTTGGAATGATGACCTGTTTCATTAATTGAGGTGCTGGATATGGAAATAGGTTTAGCTGGAGAGTTAATTATTAAGTGTCTAGATTGTGGCTCTGAATACAGAATAGATATTGATTCTCTTGATGAAGAATGCTTTGCTTATGAAAGAAACATGGGAGATGAAGTTGAACATGATTTCTATGGAGAATGCCAATGCGAAGATTGTGGAAATGTAATGCGTTTTACCATCAAGGCATTTGAATATCCAGTTGGTGCTTTGAACTATTGCAATGAAGAAAGCGATGGTTGTGAAATCTTAGAATCTCCGGAAACAGTAGTTAACTATTATGATTCGGATTTTGATTATTATGAAGAAGAAGGTATCCGTCAGCAAGTAAGCGGAGCCTGTGCAAATATTGAAAGAGTTCTAAGAGATAAAGAAGCTATTTACAATATTACGCCAAGAGAGTTCGAGGAACTTGTTGCAGAGGTTTTTTCACAGCAAGGATATAATGTTGAAATTACACCAGCAACGAGAGATGGTGGTTGTGATATTATCGCAACAAAAGAAATTAGTGGAATCCCCTATATGATTCTAATTGAATGTAAAAAGTACAGTGCAAGGCACAAGGTTGATGTTCAACTGGTTAGAAGTTTATTGGGAGTTCAATCTGACAGGAAAGCAAATAAAGCAATTCTTGTGACATCTTCCTTGTTTACAAGAGACGCAAGACAGTTTGCTGAGCGTCAGGAGCATTTGATTTCATTAGTTGATATTAACGATTTGATGGATATGATGAGAAATGCTCGTTAAATACTAGGTTGAGACGATGCCTTCTATGTGGGAATAGTTCTACGACGACAAATTCCCTAAAAGGCTAGTCCCGGCTTGAGGCAGTGGCGACAGAAGTGCTGCTTATATATAGTAGCAACTAGGAAAACTCGATATGTTCCCTACAACGAGAAGGGTTTAGGTTGCGGATTGAATAAGGGCAAAATGTGCCGATTGATATGTTTCCGAGAACAATCGAAAATCGGCTCAAAAAGGGGCGATATGTTCCGAGATTGCGACATCAATCAGCACGTATCGAGCCATATTGAAAGCATCTGTGTTTTAACAAAAAGAGAAATAGGAAATGTAAATAAAAAGAATTATAAAAGATAGAATATAAATTGTTTAAAAATGATAAAAATCTCATATTACAGATAAAGTCTCGATAGAAGTATTCTTCATCTGTATATGAGGTTTTTTTGCGCAGGAAAAACAAAACATAACTATTGATTGATGATTTTCAATGATTATAAATCGGAGACAAGATAGCTAATTCTTATTTTATCCTTTGGGTTCTTTTTAAAAATAAGTTTTGAATTTTCATTGATATAATCATAAATCTTTGTGGTTGTTTTATAATTTTTTATTAAAGCAACAATATTATTTATATCACTGGTTTTATATAGTAAAAAAGTAAATGATTGTTTTATTGAGTATTCCGTTAACTGAAGTCCATCCTGTACGATAGAGAAGTCCACTCAATCCGCTTATGAAGTCCACTATTTTA
>NZ_JAQLXG010000014.1:0-62361 GCF_028321995.1 Faecalitalea cylindroides | reverse complement strand
AAGTTAAGCACTTCATCGGCGAAAATAGTTGGGCCTGCCCCTGCGAAGATAGCTTGCCGCCGGGTCCCTTTTTTTTGTATCGTTTTTTCGATACTTTTTTATTTATAGAGAGTACAGATAAAAAACTTTTCTGTTTTTTTAATAGTGAGTGTGTTAAAATAATTCGAGTAAGTGAGGTATAACATATGAAGATTGGATTTAATAATGAAAAATATCTTCAAATGCAATCCAGCAAGATCATGGAAAGAATATCGCAGTTTGGAGATAAATTATATTTGGAATTTGGTGGGAAATTATATGATGATTTTCATGCGAGTCGTGTTTTGCCAGGCTTTGCACCTGATTCTAAACTACAAATGTTAAAACAGTTAAAAGATCAAACTGAAATAGTTCTTGTCATTAACTCAAAGGATATTTTACAAAATAAAGTAAGAGCAGATTTAGGAATTACATATGATCAAGATGTTTTGCGTTTGATCAAAGAATTCCAAAAAGCTGGTTTTTATGTTAGCAGCGTTGTCATAACACAATGTGAAGGAAAGAAGATCGCAGAGAGCTTTAAAGCTAAGTTAAAACGTCGTAAGATTGCGGTTTACCAGCATTATTATATTGAAGGATATCCTACTAATACAAAACACATTATTTCAGAACAAGGATTCGGGAAAAACGATTATATCAAAACAACTCGTCCATTAGTAGTCGTTACAGCCCCAGGTCCAGGTAGTGGAAAAATGGCTACATGTTTATCTCAGCTTTATCATGAACATAAACATGGTATTAAAGCTGGATATGCGAAATATGAGACCTTCCCAATTTGGAATATTCCTCTTAATCATCCAGTCAATTTAGCTTATGAAGCAGCTACGGCTGATTTAAATGACGTAAACATGATCGATCCATATCATTTACAAGCTTACGGTGAAGTAACAGTTAATTATAATCGAGATGTTGAGATTTTCCCTGTTTTAAAATCAATCTTCGAAGAAATTTTTACGACTAGTCCTTACCAAAGCCCAACGGATATGGGTGTAAATATGGCTGGTTTCTGTATTGAAGATGATGAAGTATGTTCCAATGCTTCCAGACAAGAAATCATTCGGCGATATTTTAGTACCAGAACACGATATATTCAGGAGTTGTGTACGATTGACGAGGTTCAAAAACAGGAAACTGTTATGAAAAATGCAGGTATTAGCGAAGAAGACAGACCATGTGTTGTAGCTGCTAGAAAGAAACAGGAAGAATCAAAAGTGTATTCAGGAGCAATTGAGCTAGAAGATGGTACTTTGATTACAGGGAAAACCACCAGCTTTATGGGGGCTTGTTCATCGATATTAATGAATGCTTTAAAGTATCTTGCGAATATTGATGATAAAGATATGTTGATCGAACCAAGTGCATTTGGTCCTATTCAAACTTTGAAGACAGAATATTTAGGAAGTCAAAATCCAAGACTTCATACCAATGAAATTCTGATTGCCTTATCTTTAAGTGCGCAAACCAATGAAAATGCGGCAAAAGCGCTTGATCAATTAAAGAATTTAAAAGGAATGCAGGCTCATGTGACTTGTTCAGTTGCATCTGTTGATCTTTCAGTGTTTAATAATCTTGGAATTCAACTGACTTATGAAGCAGAACATCGTTAAAGGAGAGATATCATGGCAAAATCTATACCTAGCTCAGGAGCAGGAGCGGTTCGTATTATTTTAAAAAATAAGGAAAATTTTCATTTTAGTTTACGCAATAAAGGGCAGGAAGGAGATAGAACTTCCTACTTATATGATGTTTTCTATGAAAATGCCACAGGAACTTTAAACATGATGGTTAAAGATGGTGTAGTTGAAATTGCTGCGCTAAATTTAAGTTTGGGTAAGGTTATCACTTTAGATAGTGATACAAATCTTAAAAAATTGTGTACCTTTGTATTGGAAAGCGAGAAATAAATGTTAGTTCGATTACATGTGGTGATTGACAAAGAGGATGAAGACATAGAAAAAAGAGTCAAAGATAAATTAACTTTGTTATGTGCAAAATTCTCATATTCACCATCTAGAGAACAGCCTTCGTTAAATGGATGTATAGAATGGTATGCAACAGCAGATTTAAGTGATCAGGAAATAAATGATCTTTTAGACGTCTTAAACAATGATTGGGATGGAGATCATTATGACTGTGATGCTTATGGATTTAATACCAAAATGTTTGACGAGAATGTTTATTACTTACAATTTCAGACAATATAAAAGAGCTAGTCTTTTCGTAGTTTTTGAAGTACGAAAGCTAGCTCTTTTATTATGTCTTCAGAATTTATGGATGCCGGATCTTTGTTGATTTCAGCGCTTTTAGAATGAAGATACGCTGCACAAGCAGCCCCTTTAGATGGAGATATCTTATGCCCTAGTATACCTGTAAGAATGCCACATAATAAATCACCACTTCCTCCTTTTGCCAAGGCACTGTTTGGTCTGGATAATACATAGAAATCGTTTTTAGATCCAATATAGGTGATATCAGATTTAAGGATCAATATACAATTGGAATATTTATTTGTAAATTCTCGTACTGTAGAAAATGGAGATTCTAAGATTTCCTGAACTGTTTTATTAGTCAAGAATGTCATTTCTTTTACATGAGGAGTGAGTATAGTAGGGGCATTACGATTTAACCATTCTAAATGGTCCTGCATGGTCCATAGAGCATCTGCATCCAAAATGACAGTCTTGTTAGAGGATAGAAGAGTTTTTACCATTTCAATGGTAATTTCATTTCGCTGCATACCATTTCCAATAGAGATTAGATCATATTGATCCATATTTTGTTTAAGAAGATCAACAGCACTTAAGGCAAAATGTCCGTCTCGATCATTAGCTCTTAGATGCATCGCAAAATCCATCTTCATAGCCATAAGATCACCAATACAATCAGGTTCCATTAATGTCAGCGTACCAATTCCACTGGCAGCACAGGCTTTGGCGGCAATCGCAAGGGCTCCAGGCATCGCTTTTGATCCACCGATCATCAAAGCTTTACCAAAACTTCCTTTATGTGAATGACCATCTCTTTTTGGCAGCATTTCCTTGATGAGTTCTTCATTGATCAATTGTGCATGCTCATTTTCTAGATGAAGTGAAGTAGGAATTTTAATATCAGCTAATAAAAGGTTTCCACAGTATTCTTTTCCTGGATAAATCCAATGTCCTTCTTTAAAACAATCCAAGGCAATGGTTGTATCGGCATGAATGGCACAGTTTAAGATCTTTCCACTTGTGGCATGTATTCCACTTGGAATATCAATAGCGTAGATTTTCTTATTTGATGCGTTTGCCATATCAATTAATTGTTTGTAAGAGCCTTCAATATCTCTAGATAATCCATTGCCAAATAAACAGTCAATTAGGATATCGCTTTGATTGATATAGAAACGAATTGTATCAAGATCATCTGTATATGGTATAGCTAAAGAACAAATGATCTGAAATTGAACTTTGGATTCTTGTGAAAGGGTTTTGTGATAGGGAAGATAGATGGATACTTCATATCCTTCATGGGCTAATAGTCTTGCGATAGCTAAACCATCTGCTCCATTATTTCCCTGGCCACAAAGAACACATATTTTTTTTGAAGGGTCTTCTTTATTTTGAATGATCCTGCAACATTCAGTTGCAGCTTGCTCCATCAAGACTAAAGAAGGAATATGATATTCATTAATGGCACATTGATCGATTTTTCTGGCAATTTCTTGAGAATGAATAAATAGTTTATTCAACATCACATACCACACTCTTTGATACTAGAGGGGCAAATTCGTTTTTGCATGCGACATGTAGCGGATAATTTGCGTATGTATCCAGATCTTCCTTATTCAAGGTCACTTCTAAAACAACGTCAAAGCTTCTTTGGGAATTTAAGAAATCTTTTCCGACCCACATATCTTGGACAAAAGGAATCTGGCCTTTCATCTTATTTAGGATTTCGATCAATGCATCCTGATTTTGTTCATTTCTTTCGTTTAATTTAAAAAATACAATATGTTTCATAAGACACCTGCTCTTTCTAACTAATAATATACACTAGAATATGGAAAATAACTTGTTTTTTTTGAAGTTGTGTTATAATTTAAGACCTAAGAGGTAATGCTATGGAGAAAAAGAACTCAGTAAAAAATTCGGTTATTATAAGTGGTTTGATTGGAACTGGGGGTTTGTTTGTCGCAAAACTTTTAGGACTGGTTTATTCAATACCATTTTCAAGTATATTAGGTTCTGAAGCTTATATGGGATATTATGGGCAGGCTTATAATATTTATTCGTATGTTCTGAATGTATTTACCGCAGGATTTCCTTTTGCGGTTGCAACCTTGGTTGCACGTTATACAGTATTAAAGGATGCCAAAACTGTCCTGCTGGTAAAGAAGATTTCATTATCTTTTTTAGCTGTTACAGGGTTTATAGGCATGCTTATATTGATGGCTTCAGCTGGATTTTTAGCACCGTTAATGGTTGAAGAAGATCCGGAAATTATGGCCAATGTCATTCGTATTCTTTCAGTTGCTATCTTTTTAGTTCCTGTTCTATCGGCCTTTAGGGGATTCTATCAAGGTATGAAAGAAATGGAAGAGTATGCCTTTTCGCAAGCTTTTGAACAGTTGTTTCGTGTAGGCTTCTTATTGAGCGCGGCATGTTTGATCGTATATGTTTTTGGTTGGGAGAGAAAATGGGCTTTATATGCTTCTGTTTTATCGACCTCAGTGGCTGCCATTGCGGCAATTGCTCAAATTGTTCATTTTGATCGAACTCACTGTAAGCCGATCATTGAACAGGCAGCTGTTCAAAAAGAAAAACCGGTCGATTCAAAAAAGTTATTAAAAGAATTTTTTGTCTTGGCAATTCCATATTTAATTGTTGCAATTTTAGGATACAGTGATTCAATTTACAATGCGGTATTATTGCCTACGGGTTTACGTCTGCATAATTATACCTCTGATCAAATTACAACGATCATTTCCGCAACAACATATGTTGGAGTGAAATTAACGGCTATTCCGATGATCTTGGCGCCTGGTTTTACAGCCGCTTTGATTCCACATATTTCCAGTGCTTTGGCTCAAAAGAATTATAAATTAGCTAAAAAGAATGTGTTGGATTGTTTAAATATTATCTTTTATATCGCATTACCAGTATCTTTCTGTATTTTTGCATATGCTGAACCTTTATTCTTCACTTTGTTTCATAATGAAGATCTTCAGCTTTGTACGTATGTAACTCAATGGTTGTCGATTGAAGGATTTTTTGGGACTTTAACACCTGTGGTTACAAATATTATGATGGCTTTGGAGTTAAAGCGAAATGTATTAAAACGTTTGTTAGTCTGTACTTTGATCAAAGGTTTAACAATGGTTCCTTTAGTATGGATATTAGGATTTCCTGGAGCAGTCATTAGTTCAACTCTGGGATATCTGTATCTTCTTTACTATAACTTTAAAGAAATCCATAAAGTGTATGGGATTAACTATCATAAAACAGGCATTATCATTGTTCGTGTTTGTATTGGAATTGTCGGATTATGGATCACTTCATTATTGTTGACACAGATTGGTCTAGGTGGAGTTGAAGGGGGAAAATTAATTTCCTTTGTGAAGATGGCTGCGAATGGTTTGATCTGTGTAGTTGTATATTTTTTAATAACAGCGTATTTAAAGGTTCCTCAGAGCGTTTTCCATATTCGTTTTACAGGGATCTTGAATAAATTAAAGAGAAGAGGAGAATAAACTTGTTTGATGTTCTTGTGATAGGAGCTGGACATGCTGGTATTGAAGCATGTATGGCTAGTGTAAGGATGAAAAAAAAGACTGCATTGATAACTTTGAATATTGATATGGCCGGGTCTATGCCATGTAATCCAAGTGTTGGTGGTCCCGCAAAAGGAATCGTTGTGCGTGAAATTGATGCCTTAGGGGGCATAATGCCTATTGTAGCGGATAAAACAGCTTTGCAGTTTAAAATGTTGAATACAACAAAAGGGCCAGGTGTCTGGTCATTACGTGTACAAAGTGATAAAGAAGCTTATAAAAAGATGATGAAAGAAATCCTTTTAAATACAGAAGGATTAACAGTGATTGAGGCTGCCTGCCATTCTGTTATCATTGAAGATGGTAAAGCAACAGGAGTTCGATTAGAAGACGGAAGAATCATTGAAGCTAAGACAGTTATCTTGACAACAGGAACTTATATGACAAGTACGATCTTAAGAGGTCATACCGCAACAAGCAGTGGACCGGAAGATCAACCTACAGTAAATACTTTGTCTGAAAGCCTTCGTAAGGCGGGTATAAAAACATTCCGTTTAAAAACAGGGACACCTTGTCGTGTCTTAAAAGATTCGATTGATTTTTCGAAAGCGGAAGTTCAACCGGGAACGAATGAGTTTTTAAGCTTTTCAACTACGACCAAAGAAGAAGATGTGCTTCCATTTGATCAACAGGAAGTTTGTCATTTGATCTATACGACACCAACGACACATCAGATTATCAATGATCATCTACATGATTCGGCGATGTATTCAGGATTGGTTAAAGGTGTAGGACCTCGTTATTGTCCAAGTATTGAGGATAAGCTTGTTCGTTTTGCGGATAAAGAAAGGCATCAATTATTTTTAGAACCGGAATCTAGATCATTAGATACGATTTATATTCAAGGTTTTTCAACTTCTATGCCAGTTGATGTACAGGAAGAAATGGTTCATTCTTTGCCTGGACTTGAAAACTGTATCATCAAAAAATATGCATATGCGATTGAATATGATGCGATCGATCCTTTACAGATGAAACCGTCCTTGGAAAATAAGATCGTAGAAAATCTATTTACAGCTGGTCAGGTCAATGGAACAAGCGGATATGAAGAAGCAGCCGGTCAGGGAATCATGGCTGGAATCAATGCCTGTCTGAAAATTGATGGAAAAGATCCATTCATTTTAAGAAGAGATGAAGCTTATATCGGTGTTATGATCGATGATCTTGTGACAAAAGGAACCAAGGAACCATATCGCTTGTTGACATCAAGAGCTGAATATCGCTTGTTACTTCGCCATGATAATGCAGATCAAAGATTATTGGAAAAAGCCTATCATCTGGGTCTAGTATCTAAGGAAAGATATGATGCTTTCGTCTTAAAAATGGAGCAAATTGAACGTGCAAAAGAGGAATTAGCTCAGGTTCATATAAAACCAGGGAGCAGTGTTGATGAATATCTTCAATATTTAGGTTTTGATCCTTTAGCACATGGATGCAGTGAATTGGATTTATTAAAACGTCCAAAAGTAACGATTCATGGTTTAAGTTCGATTACTAATGTAGATTATCCACCGGTTATTGCCCAACAAGTAGAAATTCAAGTTAAATATCAAGGGTATATTGAAAAGGCCAAACGTGATGCAAAGCATCTAGAACAAATGGAGAAAGTGGCATTGTGTGAAGATCTAGATTATCTACATATGGATAATTTATCTTTAGAAGCTAGACAAAAATTAGACCAAATTCGACCTGCTACACTTGGACAGGCAAGCCGTATTTCAGGTATCAATCCAAGTGATATTGCCTTATTGGCGATGAAAATGAAAAAATAAGCGAAAGATGTTATAATATAGTGTAAAGGGGACATCTATATGAAACATAGAAAAAAAACAAGAAAGATATCAAATATGACCCGGTTTATCATATGTGCATTGCTTTTAGGTATGACTTGTTTTTTAACTTGGAGCGGAATTCAGGATCTTAAAACAACAGCTGAGATTCGCTTGAGTATCCAGCAGAATAAAAAGAAAACTCAGGAATTAGAGGAAGAGAAAAGTGATTTGGAAGAAACAAAACAAAAGCTGACAAATCCGGATTATATCGAGTATATCGCTAGAGGAAAGTACCTGGTAACAAAAGAAGGGGAGCAAGTGTTTAAATTTCCTAGTTCAGAAGATGAAGAGAGTGAAGAATAATATGCAGACAGATCAGAAGTATAAGATGTATCTTTGGAAACAAAAGAAAGAATATTATACCGAAGAAAATGGTAAGATTCTTTTTAAAGAAGATACACCAATGGAGATTATCGAAAGCTATGAATTGTGGCAAAAGCAGATGCAAAAGCTTAACGATTTTCCTACTAAGCGCACTTCTGGTCTTTTTTCTTTTTTAGAAAGAGACACAAAAGAAAAACCAAAGCAGGAACCAGCTAAGGCTTTGATGCTGGCAAAAGCGTTTATTCAGCGTCAAAATGAAGGGCTGGATTTTAGTAAAGAGATGTTTGCCCCAGGTTTTATCATGATTGACGCATACAAAAAAGTGTACACATCATATCTACAGATTCCAAAATACAATACTAAAAAGTATATGATTCAGACACATTTGAAAAACAATGATATGATTGCACTGTTGTGGACCATGGAAGATATGGATAAGGTAACGATATTTACGTTTGATAAAGATAAAAAAATTACTAAAGTACAAGAATTCGTATGTAGTAATTGATAAGAGCTGTTTAGGACATTTAATTGTCAAAACAGCTCTTTTTTGATACTTTTTCGGCTTTGTCATTTTTTTGTAAGAAATTTATGTCATGCTTATGGATGGAGGGGATGATATGAAGAATTACAAAAAATTGGTCATCAAAGTCGATGAGACAATTGCAAGTGAATTGATAGCTAATGATTCTGATGATTTTGATGGTCAAGATCTTAATGAGGATGACCAGACATACTATCTTAAGGATCCTATTGAAAAGGATGATTACATGATCCATGAAGGCAGGATCGTTTATGGAAAAAACCTAGTTGTACTTGATCCTCAAAGGTCTTTCATTACGATTCGAGAAACTTTTCGATCAGGAGATTTGGTCATGAATTTTGAAACTGGCGAATTTTTTCGTAACGAAGAAAAGCTAAATTTATCCTATATTGAACAGTTCTTATTGGAAATATTTGTTAGAAATGCTAATCGGATCTTATCTAGAGAACAGATTATCTCAATGTTTGAAAGTATCTCTAAAAAAGGAATCGGTGATAACACTCTTTCTGTTTATATTTCACGCTTAAGAAAAGCTTTAGGAACTTATAAAGGAATGGGATATATTAAGACATATCACAAACTGGGATATAAGTGGAATCACAAGATTCGATAGTCTTGAACGCCTTTAGAAACGCTAAAAAACTTGAAATGTACGCATGAAATGTATAAAATAAGAACGATGCGAAAGGAAAGAAAGAGTATGTCAAATCGATTTGATTCAAAAGAAGTTTTTAAAGAGCGTTTTAAACTAGAAGTATCAGAAATGTATGGTCGCAATTTTGAAGAAACATCTTCTATTGAGCGATATCAGGTTTTAGGACATATGATTCGTGATTATGTAGGTATCAATTGGCGTGAAACTAAAAATGCGATCAAAAAGAAAGAGACAAAGCAGTTATATTATTTCTCCATGGAATTTTTGATGGGACGTCTTTTCACAAACAACTTGATGAATTTAGGGTTGTATGATGTTGTAAAAGAAGGCCTTGAAGATCTTGGTATGGATATCAATGAAATGGAAGAAATGGAATCCGATGCAGGATTAGGAAATGGTGGTCTAGGACGTTTAGCCGCTTGTTTTATGGATTCTCTTGCCTCTTTGAATTTAGCGGGTCATGGTAACTGTATTCGTTATCGTTATGGTTTGTTCAAACAGAAAATTGAAAACAAACGTCAGGTGGAGCTTCCTGATTGCTGGCTAAAGTACGGAAATGTTTGGGAAGTATGGAAACCACAACATTCTGTAGAGGTTAAATTTGGAGGATCTGTGGATCTTTACATGGATCACATGGGAAAATTCCATACAAATCATAATCCTGATTTTGTTGTAAGAGCGGTTCCGTATGATGAGCCAATCGTTGGATATCATACAAAGACAACAAACACATTACGCTTATGGGATGCAGAAATTGATGAAGCGAGCGTAAACTCAGGACAGTTAAACAAATATTTGAATGATGTTATGGCAATCACTGCCAACGTATATCCAGATGATTCTACGGCTGAAGGAAAGAAATTGCGCTTGAAACAAGAATATTTCTTCGTATGTGCAGGAATCGATCAAATCATACGTTCACATTTACAGGTGTATCCAACTTTGGATAATTTACCAGAAAAAGTTGCGATCCAGTTAAATGATACGCACCCAGTTCTTGTAATTCCTGAATTGATGCGTGTTTTAATGGATGATTATAATTATGAATGGGATGATGCATGGCGCATTGTGACAGGTACTGTAGCTTATACAAACCATACAGTTATGGCTGAAGCTTTAGAAAAATGGCCTCAAGATACAGTTCGTTCATTATTGCCACGTATCAATATGATCATTGAAGAAATTAATCGCCGTTTCCAATTTGAAGTAGATCACAAAGGCTTGTTGCATATTTGGAACAATGTTGCGATCATCAAAGAAGGTCAGGTACATATGGCGCATTTAGCTATCGTAGGTAGTCACAGTGTCAATGGTGTTGCAAAACTACATTCTCAGATCTTGGTTGATGATGTAATGAAAGAATTCGCTGTGTTATATCCAGAACGTTTCAATAACAAGACAAATGGTATTACACATCGACGCTGGTTATTGTATTCCAATCCACAATTGACTTCTTTATTAGAAGATACAATCGGAGATAGTTTTAAAACAAACCCAGAAGATCTAGAAAAATTGATGGATTACGTAGACGATCCAATTATTCAGAATCGTTTTATGGAAGTTAAACATCAAAGAAAGCAGATCTTGGCCGATTATGTAAAGAAAACTTTAGATATTGATGTTGATGTAAATTCTATCTTTGACTGCCAGGCAAAACGTCTTCATGCATATAAGAGACAGTTGTTGAATATTTTCTGTGTTATGCATTTATACCTTCGTATGAAGAGTGAGCCTAATTTTAGAATTTATCCAAGAACATTCTTCTTCTCTGCCAAAGCAGCTCCAAGCTACGAATTGGCAAAAGAAATCATCAAATTAATTAACTTTGTTGCGGAAAAAGTTAATAATGATCCAGAAACCAATTCATTCTTAAAAGTGGTATTCATCCCTAACTACTCTGTTTCTGTTGCCGAAATCTTATTGAATGCAGCAGATGTTAGTGAGCAAATCTCTACGGCTGGTAAAGAGGCAAGTGGTACAGGTAATATGAAATATATGATGAATGGAGCCTTGACACTTGGTACTTTAGATGGTGCAAACGTAGAAATTGTTGAACGTGTAGGACAGGAAAATGCGCAGATCTTTGGTCTTCATGTCGAAGATATCAATGAATTAAAACATCAGAATTCTTATAATGTATGGGATTTTTACAATTCAAATTATAATGTTCGTCGTATCGTTGATTCATTGGCAAATGGAACGTGGTCTAGTAATCATGACGAATTCCGTTTGATCTATAATGATTTGATGTTACGTAATGATGAATTCTTTGTGTTGGCAGATTTTGATTCTTATGTATATGCTCAATCTCAAGTAGAACAACGTTATCGCAATCGTGGACGTTGGGCTCGTACAATGTTGATAAATATTGCCAAATCAGGATACTTCTCAAGTGATAGAACAATCAAAGAATATGCAGATGAAATCTGGCATTTAACACCAATTAGTTTTGAAGATTAATAAGAAAGGGCTATATGCCCTTTTTCTATGTTATACTTGAGATAAGAGGAGCAGGATTATGAAGAAAAGAATATTATTATTAGGTGCAACTGGATCGATTGGATTACAGACAATCAATGTGATTGACCAACATTCAGATCTGTTTGAATTGGTGGGAATTGCAGCAGGTCATAAGGCTAAAGAGCTTAAGCAAATATTAGATACACACAATACTATCCAGGCAGTTGGAATTTCAGATGTTTCAAAAGCTGAAATCTTTGACTCTATTAAGGTATATAGTGGTGAAGATGCCATGTGTAAAATGATCCAGGATCTAGATTATGATTTATTGGTCAATGCGGTCGTAGGATTTCGCGGCCTGAAGCCAACTTTAGAATCCTTGAATAAGGGCATTGATGTAGCTTTGGCAAATAAAGAAAGCCTGGTTGCCGGAGGTGTGTTGGTAAGAGAAGCCTTAAAGAGAACAAATACAAAACTCTACCCAATTGACTCAGAGCATTCTGCAATTTTTCAATGTCTTCAAGGCAATCGCAAAGAAGATATAAAACGATTGATCATTACGGCATCAGGAGGAAGCTTTCGAGACAAGAGTCGAGATGAACTGACTCATGTAACAGTAGAACAAACCTTGAATCATCCAAACTGGTCTATGGGAAAACGTATTACAGTAGATAGTGCGACTATGGTCAATAAGGGCTTTGAAGTAATTGAAGCGCATTATCTTTTTGATCTGCCGTATGATCAAATAGATGTTGTCTTGCATAAACAAAGCATTGTTCATTCTATGGTTGAATATAATGATAATGCGATCATGGCACAGTTGGGTTCAGCTGATATGCGTTTACCTATCCAATATGCTTTAATGTATCCTGATCGTTTATGCCTAAAGGAGGATAAACCTTTGGATATGACAAAAACATTACAACTAGATTTTAAAGAAATGGATTTTGTACGATATCCAATGTTGAAACTTGCATATGAAATTGGTCGAAAAGAAGGAAATCTTGGTGCTGTGTTCAATGGTGCGGATGAACAGGCTGTGGAATTATTCTTAGAAAAAAAGATATCTTTTTTATCCATTGAAGAGGCAATTCAATATGCGATCAATACTGTTGAATATATTGCCACTCCTAGTTTAGAACAGCTGGAAAACAGCGATAAAATGGCTCGAAAAGCAGTTTTATCCTTTGCACAAAGTGCGCATTCACTAGACTAAAACTTTTATTCGTAGTAAAATAAATAAAGACTGTAAGAGAAATGGAGTGAGAGCCATGAAAAAGAAAATTATTTATACTTTAGCAGCGACTATGGCTGTAACAGGTGCTGTACAAATCGTATCAATGCCAGTTAGTGCCAAAAGCGTTGCCCAAGATGTATCACAAAGCACGAATAAACCTGTTGAAATTAAAACCGCGCAGGACTTTATTGATACTTATTGCAGCTTAAGCAAAATAGATTCCAAGGGGAATATTACGAATGAAAAAGTATTAATCACGGCTTTGACTCAGAAGAATTATCAAGGTGTTCTTTCAGGGAAAGTCGTTTATGATACTCTTTCCAAAGAAATGCAGGCTGAAATCGATACATTATTGAGTGAACAGTTGCAAGCAGAAGCGTTAAAGTTAAAGATGCAGCCACTTTATAAAAGTTTTCCTGAAATGGCAGCAGCTGCTCTAAAAATTGATATGGAATTATATCCTGAAAAATATTCAGCACAAGATGATTCAAATAATGAAAATACAGAAAATCCTTCAGATGAAGTAGATGATACGAGTAACCCGGGACAAGGAGAAACGGGGACAGATAATAGTTTAACGGATGATAGTCAAAATGATAAAACGGACGTCGAGGATGATTCTAAAGATAACGATAATCAGACAGATAAGAATGAAGACAACAACAATAGTGAATCAACAACGGATGATGAAACCAAAGATCCAGTTGAAGATAAAGAAGATTCTTTTACAGATGAAGAAACAGAAGATCCTGTTGATGAATCCAAAGATGAAAATAGTGAGGCTGCATATCCAATCGTTGGCTTGACACCTGGTAAAAAAGAAACAGAAAAGAAGAGCGTGGAAGAGCCAGTTTCTATTTTAGCTGCTCTAGAAAAACCAACGGTTGTAGTTGAAACACCTGCAACGGAATCTAAGCAGGAAACGGTAAATCTTGAAACAGTGTCAACAATGCTTCCAACGCAAACAACTACAACATCTACGGAAGCTCAAAACTTTATTGACACATATTTAACAAGTTCTGCAGGGAATGTTTATACGCAGGCAAATAGCTTAAACTATAGAAATATTTTGAATGGTTTGTCTACATGGAACAAGTTTACGGCTGCGACTCGCAGTGATGTTAACGCAATCTTGAAGACAAGAGTAGGTAAAACTTATCAGACTCTATTGAAAGAAGCACAAACGATTCAGTTCAATGGTGTTAGTCAGACAGTGGCCGGAGGATCAATCAATACCGCAACACAAAGTAATGCCGGATTGTATGGTGCATTGATGGGCTTGTCTGTTGGCTTGTTTGGACTATTCTTTAAAAAGAAAAAAGAAACATAATTAGGCTCTGATGTGAGATCAGAGCTTTTTTTCTAGAAATGAGCGCAATATTTGACAACTGTTTCAGTCTTTAATAAAATTAGAAATACGAAAGAGAGAAGATCAGCTTATGCAGTTAGGTGAATCATTGGAAGATTATTTAGAATCAATTTTAGTTTTATCAAAATGTTTAGATCATGTTCGAAGCGTCGATGTGGCAAGTTATCTTGGCTTTTCTAAACCTAGTGTTTCACATGCGGTCAAACTATTAGCACAGCAGGGGCATATTCATCTGGATGATAACAAGTTTTTGACATTAACTGAAACCGGAAAGAAAATCGCAGAGGAAACGTATAGAAGACATTGTTTCTTTACCGAAATGTTGGAAAACATCGGAGTTCCTAAAGATATAGCACAAGAAGATGCATGTCATATTGAACATGTGATATCTCAGGAAACATTTGATGCGATTCAAAAATACTATGAAGAAAAAGAAGCACAGTAGAGTGCTTTTTTTTGGAAAGAGAAAAGATAAATATGAGACCAGAAATATTAGCTCCCGTGGGAAATAGAGAAGCTTTAGAAGCAGCGATTGCGGCAGGCTGTGATGCCGTATATTTTGGATTGCCGGTTTTTGGGGCAAGAGCTTATGCCAAAAACTTTAGTTTAGAGGAAACAGAAGAAATTATTAAAAAATGTCACCTTTTAAATATAAAGGTGTATATTACGATGAATACAGTAATCTTTGAAGATGAAATGGAAGAAGCTTATGTATTGGCAAAACGTTTGCATGAGATGGATGTAGATGCCTTGATCATCCAAGATTTAGGATTATTGCATCTTTTGCATCACCGTTTACCTGATTTAGTATTACATGCGTCTACACAATTAAGTGTTTCTAAACCAAATATGATTGAAAAACTAAAACAATTAGGGGTCCAACGCGTGGTTCTGGCTAGAGAATGCACGATGGATGAGATACGGGCATGTGTTGAAACTGGAATGGAAATTGAAGTTTTTATTCATGGTGCCATTTGTATTTGTTATTCTGGACAATGTTATTTTTCAAGTGTTCGCTACGATCGAAGTGGAAATCGTGGTATGTGTGCTCAACCATGTCGTATGCCATATACTCTGTATCAAGATAATGCACTTGTAGGCAAAGAGCTTTATTATTTAAGCCCAAAAGATCTTTCTTTGATCGACCAGGTAAAAGAACTTGAAGAAATGGGAGTTGTTTCTTTAAAGATAGAAGGACGAATGAAGAGTGCTGCTTATGTTTATGAAAGTGTGATGCAGACCAAGAGCGTGTTAGATAATAAGTTTCGTTCTAAACAAGATATAGAAGATTTGATGGTGACTTTTAACCGCGGTTATACAAAAGGCCATGCATATAAGATGAGTGGATATGATCTTATGAATCCACAGAGCTGTAATCATCAAGGAATCAATATTGGAAAAGTGATAGGTAAGAGAAATGGCAGACTGGTTCTACAGCTTAAACATGAATTGAATCAAAATGATGGTATTCGAATTGGAAAAGATCTTGGCTGTCATGTCAATTATTTATACGATAAAAAAGGCAAACTGACGAGCCATATACCTGCAGGTTCGGTTTGTGAGATCAAAGGCCCTAAACAAGCTAAAGTAGGGGATACGATTTTGAAAACAACTTCTGTCTTGGTAAATGAGAAAGTTGAAAAAAGAATTAAGGGAACGAATCGCCAAATTCAATTGAATGCATCTATTGTTTGTGACGGTGTTGGCTCACCATTGATCTGCAAGATATATGATCAAAATATCAAGGTTGAGGTGATTTCAAAGGATGTGGCCAGCCAAGCACAAAATCGTGCCTTGGATGAAGTGACGATCAAGAAACAATTCAACAAGACAAAAGATAGTTTTGCCTCGTTTGCCTCAATCAATATGGATATTCCATCAAATATTTTCTTTACGATTTCCAGTATCAATGAATTAAGACGTAATGCTTTAGAAATGTTCAAATCAAAGAAATTAAAGAAACGACCAATCAAAGAAATAGATTATGTATATAAACCGCCTGTTTCAAAGACTGATCGAAACATTTATGAAGTTATGACGCCGGATAAAAAGATGGATACTAAAGATCTATGGGTGTGTGAGATGGATCAATCTAAAGGAAATATAACTTCTTTAAAAGGAGATGTATTGCCTCATCTAGGGAAGACACAGATCATAGATGGAATGAACGTAACAAATTCATGGGCTATTGCAGCCTTATTGGAAATGGGATATCAGCAAGTTGTGCTCAGTGATGAAAATAAGCTTGAGAATATTTCAAATATTATGAATTCATTTAAGGAAAGATACGGATTTGATGCACCAGTTTTGGTGTGTATATATCAACATCGCCGTTTGATGACAATGAATCATTGTGTAATCAATACAGCTTTAAAAGATGGAAAGAGAAAGAACTGTTCTTTATGTCATCAACATGAATTTAAGCTAAAAGGTAAGGATAAAAAATCAGTGATTTGCCTTGGCGATAGAGATTGTCATTTGCGTTTATATGATGAGATTTTGAGTGATGATATTGCACAAATTGCATCTTTAAAAACAATGGGAATTAAAAATTTTAAAGCTGTATTTTTAAATGAGTCTTTGCGTGAAATACAGAGCGTAATAAATCGAATTCAAAGCTTAAAAGCCTAGTTTTTTTATTGAAACTAGGCTTATTTAGTGCTATCATTTTAATAGCTTATAAGGCTTAAAGGAGGAAATTTTATTATGCCTATTATTGTTGATGTATATGCACGTGAAGTATTAGATTCTCGTGGTAATCCAACAGTTGAAGTTGAAGTAACTACTGAATCTGGTGCTTATGGACGCGCTATGGTTCCAAGTGGAGCTAGTACAGGAGAAAGAGAAGCATTAGAGCTTCGTGACGGCGATAAAACTCGTTACTCAGGAAAAGGAACTACTAAAGCAGTTGATAATGTAAACAACATCATTGCTCCAAAAATCATCGGTATGGATGTTCGTAACCAGAACCTTATCGACCATACAATGTTAGAACTTGATGGAACTCCATTCAAGAAAAACTTAGGTGCAAACGCTACATTAGGTGTATCAATGGCTTGTGCAATCGCTGCTGCTGATTTCTATGGTATGCCATTATATAACTACTTTGGTGGATTCAACGCTAACACATTGCCAGTTCCAATGATGAACGTTATCAATGGTGGTAGCCATGCTGACTCTACAGTAGACTTCCAGGAATTCATGATTCAGCCAGTTGGTGCTAAATCAATCAAAGAAGCAATCCGTATGGGTGCTGAAACTTTCCATGCTTTAAAAACAGTATTGAAAAAACGTGGATATAACACTAACGTTGGTGACGAAGGTGGATTCGCTCCAAGTTGTGTAAACGGAAACGAAGAACCACTTGAATTGTTGGTTGAAGCTATGAAAGCTGCTGGTTACAAACCAGGTGAAGATATGACAATCGCTATGGACGTTGCTGCCAGCGAATTCCATAACCATGAAACTGGTTTATATGAATTGAAAAAATCAGGACAAGGAAATAAAACAAGCGACGAAATGATCGATATGTATGCAGAATGGATCGAAAAATATCCAATCGTATCTATCGAAGATGGTCTTGGAGAACGTGACTGGGACGGATGGAAAAAACTTACTGATCGTTTAGGTGACAAAGTTCAGTTAGTAGGTGATGACTTATTCGTTACTAACCCAGCTATCCTTCAAGAAGGTATCGAAAAAGGTATCGCAAACGCTATCCTTATCAAAGTTAACCAGATTGGTACTTTGACTGAAACTTTCGATGCTATGGAATTAGCTAAGAAACATAACTACACTTGCGTAGTATCTCACCGTTCAGGAGAAACAGAAGATTCAACAATCGCTGATATCGCTGTTGCATTCAACGCTGGACAGATTAAAACTGGTTCAATGTCTCGTACAGACCGTATCGCTAAATACAACCGTTTGATGCGTATCGAAGATGAATTGAATCAGCGTGGTGAAGCTCACGTTGCTAAATACTTAGGTAAAAAATCTTTCTACAACTTATACAAATAAGCCTTGTAAAAATTGACCTCTTCGGAGGTCTTTTTTTTAATTCTTAGATATATCGTGTATAATTTATATATCATCGGAGGTTTTGTATGAAAGCTATAATTTGTGATTTGGATGGTTCTTTGATGCCACCAAGCAGTGGACTATATGTCAGTGAAAAAGTAAAAGAAAAATTAATTGAAATTCAAAAACATGGAATCATGGTTATTTTAAATTCAGCCAGGATCATTCAAGGGGTATACCCTTTAGCAAAACAAATTCAAATGGATGATTTTGGAGGATATGTTATTTCCTGCAATGGATGTCATGTAATGAATGTTAAGACCAATGAGACTGTATTCGAATATCAGATATCGAAAAAGGATGCTTTGTTTATCTGGCAAATTTGCATGAAACATGGCTTAAAACCTGGGATTTCTCAACCAGAGTATATGTTGGCAGAGGATTTTGCGATTGGATATCAGTTGGATCGCAATAATTGTGAAGTGGATTATTTATTAACAAGAATTCCAAAACAGTATATAGAAGGTCCTATCTGGAAATGTTGTATATCAGATACAAAAGAACAATTAGATGCTTGCTTTGAAGATGTAAAAAGTGAAATTGAATCATATTGTGATTTAAAAGTCATACGTAGCACACCAACAATGGTTGATATCATTGATAATAAGGTAGATAAAACTATAGCTGTGGATCGCTTGTTAAATAAGTTGAATATTAAATGGAGCGATATCAGTGTTATCGGAGATACGAACTCAGATCTTGGATGTATTCAAAAAGCAGGTCTTGGTGTAACTTTGGAAAATGGTAGTGAAGCTTGCAAAGATGCAGCTGATATGATCGTGCCATCTTGTTATGATGATGGATGTATTATGTGGCTGGATAGAATTTTGGAGGATCTTAGATGAAAATCATAGATATGCACTGTGATACGATCTTAGGATTGCTAGAGAAAGAACAAAAATATCAAGATGTTTCTCTTTATGCCAATGATCTTTGTGTTGATATTCAAAAATTAAAAGCTGGAGATTATCTGATTCAAAATTTTGCTTTATTTACCGACCAGAAAACTTTAGAAATACCTGAACATCAAACTATGAAATTGATGGACATGTATTATCGAATGTTAGAAGAAAATCAAGAATATATTGCACCTGTATTGCGCTATGATGATATAGAACGAAATGCTAAAGATGGCAAGTTATCTGCCATGTTAACTTTAGAAGATGGTGGTGTTGTCTTTGATGATTTGGCAATGTTAAGAAACTATTATCGACTGGGTGTAAGAATGATAGCTTTGACATGGAATTATGAAAATGGAATAGGCTTTCCTAATTTATCTATTAATGATATGGGAACAGATTATAAGCAGGTTAATTTCTTTCAGAGGGTGGATACAGTCAATGGCTTGACAGATTTTGGAATCGACTATATTCGTGAAATGGAACATTTAGGAATGATCATTGATGTTTCCCATTTAAATGATGCAGGTTTTTATGATGTATTGGATTATACAACTAAACCTTTTGTGGCTTCGCATTCGAATGCAAGAAGTATTTGTCCGGTTGCACGTAATATGTCAGATGACATGATTTTAGAACTGGCCAAACGTGGTGGTGTCATGGGGATTAATTTCTGTGGTGATTTTCTAGCTTTGCATGATCAAGAAAATGGTCCAAGTCGAATTTCAGATATGATAGAACAAATCAAATATATTAAAAACTTAGCAGGTATCGATGTTATTGGTTTGGGAACGGATTTTGATGGAATCAATTCAGAATTGGAAATAAAAGATGCTTCGCAAATGTCAAAATTAGCACAGGCTTTAAAAGAAGAGGGATTTAGCGAAGAAGAAATAGAGAAAATATTCTATAGAAATGCATTAAGAGTGTATAAGGAAGTGCTGAAATAGTACTTCCTTCTTTTTTTTATTTTTTTAGCACTTAAGACTTGATTCTGCCAAAAAATGTGTTATGATATTAGCAGTTAGATAAATAGAGTGCTAACTGATAGAATTTCATAGAAAAATAAGGAGGCGATATTATGAAATACTATCCAGGATTTAATAGATTTGATTTATTTGATGATTTCTTCTCAGATGCGACAACAAAAACGGCTAATGTTTTAAAGACAGATATTCATGAAAAAGATGGATATTATGTTTTGAGCATGGAAGCTCCAGGTGTTAAAAAAGAAGATATTCAAATTGAATTGAAAGATGGTTATTTGAAAGTTACAGCTTCTAGAAACAGTTCTAAAGAAGATAAAGATGAAAAAGGACGCATTATTCGTCAAGAACGTTATTCTGGAAGCAGCTCTCGTAGCTTCTATGTAGGAGAAGGAATCAAACAGGAAGATGTTAAGGCAAACTTTGACAATGGAGAATTGATTATCTCAATTCCTACAGAAACTAAGAAAGTTGAAGAAGAAACAAAATTCATCCCTATCTTATAATCAAATCAGACATGTCATTAAGACATGTCTTTTTTTAATGAAAGAAAAAAGCTCCGAAGAGCTTTTATAGTAAATTGACTAGGTTTTGAATAAATTCATCATAATCTTTTGAAGTAAGGATTTTTTTAACATTTTCACTTTCGGAAAGAATCATGGTAATAGGTTCATAAATCTCATTAAACATATATCGCTCATTTTTGTTAAAGCACATCATGATGACAAGATTTACGGATTTATCGCTCCATTGAATTGGCTGGTCACTGATGATAATATTAATGCCAGTTTTATTAGCATACATTTTCATTGCGTGTGGAATCGCAAAATTACCAAAAGCAGTTGAAGAGATTCGTTCTCGTTCTAAAACTTCTTCTTTAAATGATGTGTTGACATATCCTTTATTTTTAAATTTTTGATACATATAATCAATGCATTCTATTTGTGTGTGAAGATCATTTTTTCTTTCAAAGAATTCAGGTAATATCATTTCTCTTAGATATTGGTTGAATTCTTTTTTGTCTTTTTCTTTATGAAGTTCATCAATTTTTTGTTTAAGGATATTCTGATCTCTTTTAGTAACAAAGATATTGATTAAAACAGAAGGTATTATTTGAGGTCTGGATAAAGGAATTGTGGAAATAATTAAATCAATATTTTGAATGGCTTCTAGTTCACTTTCATCTGTAACAATATATTTGACCAATAAATCGTTGGAGAAATACTGATTTAAAGTATCGGTTACTTTTTGATTGATATCATAATAATTAGGGCAATATAAAGCAGCTGTGATCTTTGTGGTCAAGCTTTTTTGAGCTTCAATCGTACTACCTAAATGAAATGCGATATATGCGATTTCATCATCATTGATCGTTATACCGGTATACTCTTTGATTTCTCCAGCAAGGTTCACAGATAGATCATAAATCAAAGGACAGGATGATTTAATGCTTTCTGTTAATGGATTTTTAGAAAAGTAATCATTTTTAGAACGAACAAGAAGATTTCGAATATGCAAAGCAAAACGAATCAAAAACTCAGGTTCACTTAAATCGATATAATAGAAAGCATTTACATTTTCAATCAATATCTTTACAAGATCTAAGCAATCTTTTCCGACAAACTCTTCCAAGTTTCCAACAGTTATGCTTTTATAGTCGATCGTTGTAGCACGAGAAATAATAAGCAGAGTCATCTCATAGATTTCAGCATTGCTGAATTCAATATTGAAGTGTTTATTCAACTTTTCAGCTATTTCCTGTGCTAGAGCATATTCATGTAATCTAACCCCAGGTAAAGAATCCACATTTTGTTTATTGATATTATCATTAATGATTCGATCGACTGCAATTGTGACATGTAAAACTAAGTTGATCAAAGAATAATCATTGATAAAATAGTGATATTTATCAAAAACTTCTAAGATCGTTCTACGAATAAAATCAATATCGATATCCATGAATGCATGCTGTAAAGATTCGATATTTACAAAGTTAACGTTGCTTTCATCATACAGAATCGTACTTAGCATCTTTCGTTTATTTTTCTCTAGTCCAGAACATTCGATAAAATCACCTTTTGTGATCAGTTGCAAATCAAATTTTTGTAGACGATGTTTCACTTTGGTCAGTTCATTTTTAAGTGTGGACATAGAAATAAAAAGTTCATCACAAAGATCATAAGTATCCAGGGTAACATGAGAATTATGGTTAATAAGTTTATTTATGATATAGGAAACTCTTTCATCAGAAGTTTGAGGGATATGATTGGTATTATCAGCTAATATTGTTACACCCACTTTTGAGTCAATTCTATAGCCTTCATATGATGATTGTATCGTGTTAGGGAATTCTTCATTTATTTCTCTTACATAATTTTTGATGCTACGTACAGATACATCCAATCTTTCAGCCAAGTTGGCAGAAGTTCTAGGTTGAGCTTCAAGTAACAGCTGGATGAGCTTTTTTAGCTTAGGCTTCATATTATACCCCTTTCCCTGAAACGACACACAAAAAAATAAACGATTTTTCGCTAGGAATATCATAATGTCTGCGTCTGTATAAATCCAACAGACTTTTGCACCCTCTGAATGCAATTAATTATTTGCCCCTAAGGCAGGCAAAAGATGAGTGGAGAACGCTTTCATTTTTTATCATAATGACAGTGTAAAAGTTATCACACTGTTAAGAAAGGAAGATCAAAATGAAAAAATTAAGTGTATTACTTGTTTGTGGATCTGGAGCAAGTTCTGGATTCATGGCAGCAAACATGCGTAAAGCTGCAAAGGCGAAAGGGTTGGATATCGATATCAAAGCACGTAGTGAATCTGAAATTGAAAACTACATTGATGATATCGATGCATTAATGGTAGGACCGCATTTGGCTTATATTCTTGATGAAGTTGAAGAATATAAAAACGGAAGAGATGTTAAAGTGATTCTAATGAAACCTGAATATTATTCAACTTTAGATGGAGCTAAAGCTATCGATCATTTATTAGAAGAAATGAAAAAATAAAATTAGGGAATAAAAATTAAAGAAAGGAAACATAATTATGCAAAAATTAATTAATTGGCTAGAAACAAGTTTTCAACCAAAAATGAATAAAATTAATCACAATATTTGGGTTGTGACGTTAAAAGACTCTATGCTACAAATATTACCATTTATACTATTAGGATCTATTTTCTGTGTTGGGGCTGTTGTTGAAGAATGGATTAGTTTACCATTTTCGTTCTGGACACCTTTTGGATGGACTATGGGGATGGTATCTGTACTTATAGCTTTTCTAATTCCGTTTAATTTCTGTGAAAAAAAGCGTTTGCGAAAAAACAGAATTATTGCTGGTTCAACTGGATTAATCTTATTTTTTATTTCGATTACACCTCAAATCATGATTGAGGGTAATCCTGGATTTGGATCTGACGCTTTTGGAGCTGGTGGTATGTTCTGTGCTATGATTACAGGTATAATCACATGTATTGTATTTAATTTATTTGGAAAATTCTCATTTTTTAAAGAAGACAGTGCAATTCCGGATTTTGTTCGTCAGTGGTTTGATGCTTTATTACCAATTGGTTTAGTTATTTTTTGTGGATTTTTGTTAGTACAAGTATTTAATGTAGATTTATATGCAATTTCTGTGAGTATTTTCATGCCTTTACAAGGTGTATTAAATACGTGGTATGGATTTATCTTAATGAATTTCTTCTATTGTTTTATTTACTCAATGGGTATTGCTTCTTGGGTGTTAACGCCAGTAACTCAACCCGTTAGATTAGCAAGTATTACAGCTAATATTGCGCTAGCAGCAGCTGGAACTGCAACAGCAGCTAATTTAAATATGTTTACAGACTCTATGATTTTTAGCACTTATTTATGGTGGGGAGGGATTGCGTGTACACTTCCTCTAGTTGGTTTTCTAGTAATGTCAAAATCAAAGAAATTAAAAGCTTTAGGGAGAGCATGTTTAGGTCCTGCTATCTTTAATATCAATGAACCAGTTGTATTTGGTTGTATCGTATGGAACCCAATTATGATGCTTCCAATGTGGATTATTGGTATTGTATTACCATCAATTGTGTGGATCGGATGTAAAGTACTAGCTTTTGCTCCAATTACTACAATACAGTTTGATTTATGGTATTGTCCATTCGGCATTTCTACATGGATAGCAACACAAGGTTCTATCGCTGCAATTGTATTAGCTTTGATTTGTTTGGTTGTTGCAGCTTTAATTTGGTATCCATTCTTTAAAGCTTACGAAAAACAGTGTATTGAAGAAGAAGCAAATAACGGTTAATTATCAGGAGGATAGATTGGTATGAATGAAGAAGTAGTACAGTCTGCTATGACCATTATCCTAAATGCAGGCGATGCACGTGTAGCGTGTAAAGAAGCATTGGATGCAATTGCGGCTTTCGACTATGAAACAGCAGAAGAAAAGTTAAAAGTATGTCATGAAAAGATCACTGTAGCTCATAAAGTACAGACTGATGCGATTCAAGATGAAACACGTGGTGAAAAAAGTGAATATTCACTCTTGTTTGCACATGCGCAAGATACATTAATGACAATTTACAGCGAAATTAACATTGCTAAACAATTGTTGAAAATTTTTAAAGCATACGAAACACGCATTGCTGCATTAGAAAAATAGGAACGTAAAGGATTTCAGGCAATGAAATCCTTTCTTTATAAATAGGAGGAAAAATAAAATGAGTAGAGTACCAACAGGATTTCCAAAAGATTTTTTGTGGGGTGGCGCTGTCGCCGCTAATCAGCTTGAAGGAGCTTATGATATTGATGGTAAAGGAATGTGCGTTGCAGATATCAATGAATTTAGAGATGATGTAGATATTACTAAAAAATACAATGAAGAATTGGATACTAAATTTGTTGTTGAGGCAATGAATGCTGGCCATGGTGATGGAAGAATATTCCCAAAAAGATGGGGAATCGATTTCTATCATACATATAAAGAAGATTTAAAGCTTTTGGCAGGATTAGGTTTAAAAACATTTAGAACTAGTATCAACTGGGCAAGAATTTTCCCAAACGGGGATGATGAAACACCAAATGAAGCAGGATTGAAATTCTATGATGAATTAATTGATGAAATCATTAAGAATGGTATGGAACCGATGATTACAATTTCTCATTATGAGATGCCTTTGAATCTAACTTTGAAATATAAAGGATGGTATTCACGAGAATTGATCGAGTTTTTTGAAAAATATTGTAGAACAGTTTTCAATCGATACGCGGGTAAAGTAAAATATTGGATCATTGTCAATCAAATTAATTTAATTGGACATGAATCCTTCAATCATTTAGGAATTGCCGAAGATAAAGTAGACGATCTTCAAAGTGCAAAATATCAGGCGGTTCATAATGAAATGGTATCTTGTGCAAGAGCTACAAAATATGCCCATGAACATTATCCTGAAATGCAGATTGGTATGATGCTATGCGGGGGCTATAATTATGCAGCTACATGTAAACCAGAAGATCAGCTTGCTGCATTAAAGCACAATCAGATGGAATTCTTTTATTCAGATGTGTTGTTGCGAGGATATTATCCAGGATATGCATTCCGTTTCTTTGAAGATAAGGGAATTCATGTAGAGTTTGGAGAACATGATGAAGAAGATTTGAAAAACACTTGTGATTTCTTCTCTTTCTCATATTACTACACACGTATAGTTACTAAAGAGAGCTATGAAAATGGCAATGAAGCTATTCGTAATAAAGAACTTCCAGCTAATGAGTGGGGTTGGACATTTGATCCAATTGGATTGCGTATTTCATTAAATACTTTCTGGGATCGTTATCAAAAACCAATTTACATCACAGAAAATGGTAGTGGATACTACGATAAATTGGAAGATGGAAAAGTACATGATCCATATCGTGTAGAATTCTATCGCAATCATATTGAACAGATGAAAGAAGCAATTAAAGATGGTGTAGATCTTCGTGGATATTATGCCTGGGGTCCAATTGATATCGTATCTTGTTCATCCAGCGAAATGTCAAAACGTTATGGATTCATCTATGTGGATCTAGATGATTATGGAAAAGGTACAGGAAAACGAATTAAAAAAGATAGTTATGACTGGTATAAACGAGTTATTGAATCTAATGGAGAAAATTTAGATTTATGAAAAAAGCTGTACAAACTGTTTTAGCTATTACATCAGCAATTTTATTAACAGGTTTAGGTGTTGCCTTGTTTGTACATGCCAATTTGGGAAGTGATACAATTACTGTTTTTGTGGATGGTTTGCATCGTACATTGAATGTTAGTTATGGTACAGCTTCCAGAATCTACAATATTATTATGTTGATCATTGCCTTGATTGTATCTTTTAAAAATATTGGATGGGCAACGATCATATATGCATTGACTGTAGGCTTTGCGATGGATTTTTTTGAAGTATTATTAGCTCCATTAAATATCGTAAATATGAATATCTTGATTCGACTTCTTGTTGCTTGTTTAGGACAGATTTGTTTTGGGTTGACATATGCCTTATTGATAAAATATCGTAAAGGTATGAATCAAATCGATGCGATAGCTTATGCAATCGTAAATAAGACAAACATTTCTTTTAAATGGATTCGAACAGGAGCTGATGTTGTATTATTGGTCATTGGCTGGTTATTAGGTGGTGTCATTGGAATTGGATCGGTTATTGCGATGAGTACCACAGGAATATTGATCGACTTTTTCTTAAAAATTTTAGGAACAGAAACAGATAAGACGAGTTAGACAAATTGAAGGAGAGTATTACTATGATCAAGATGTTGGCATTTGATGTTGATGGTACGATTACGGCAGGTAATAATGAGATTACACCGAGATTAAGAGCTATTTTCGATCAGCTTGAGAAGAAAGGGTTGAAGTTGGTTTTAGCAACAGGAAGACCGTATGAAGATCTATATCCTTTGAAAAAGAAGAATGATTTTTTTCCTGCAACAGTTTTGTTGAATGGGGCAATGGTTAGAGATGAAAAGGATAGTAAGATTTTTGCCCATTATATGTCTAGTGATCTAGTAGAAGCTGTCTGCAAGATTCTTCAACAATTTGATGTTCCTTTTGTGTGTTTTACAAAAGATAAAAATGTCGTATATCAAAGTTCAAAGCAAACATATGGTCAAGTATTAGGCATTTATTTGCCAGATTCAGAATTGGAAATGCATGGCTTGATCGATAGTCTAGTATCCGTTGAAGAAACAGATTTTAACTATGAGGAAACATTAAAGATTGAGGCTTTGTTTGAGGATATATCTTTGGTTGACCAGGTTCGAGAAGCATTGAAAGATGTAACGGGTATTGATGTAGTGAGTTCAATGAATTTTAATTTGGAGATTACACCAGATTATATCAATAAGGCAAGCGCATTGCAGGAATATGTCAGATACGAAGAAATAAATGAAGATGAAGTTATGGTTTTTGGCGATAGTGAGAACGATCGTTCTATGTTGGAAGCATTTAAACATTCTGTTTTGGTCAAAAATCCAAATAATGATTTTAAAGTAAATACAAAATATATTGCGCGCTCTTGTCAGGAAGACGGAGTAGCTGAATTTTTAGAAAACTATTTTGAATTGAGAGATAAAAAAGCATGAAAGAAGTTCCAAAGGGATTCCCTAAGGATTTTTTATGGGGTGGAGCTGTAGCAGCCTGCCAGATTGAAGGAGCATATGATGTAGATGGAAGAGGTCTATCAACATCGGATATCCATGCGTATGATAAGAATATGGATCGTGCTCATATTGAAAAAGAAGGCGGAGGGACCTTAGCTGGAATCAAAGCAGCAGTTGAAGACAAAGAAAGTTATTTTCCAAAACGTTATGGAATTGATTTTTACCATACGTATAAGTCAGATTTGGCTTTGATGAAGGAAATGGGATTCAAAGCTTTAAGAACCAGTATTTCCTGGTCTAGAATTTATCCAAATGGAGATGAGGAAACTCCAAATGAAAAAGGATTGGAGTTCTATGATCATTTGATCGATGAAATCATTAAAGATGGTATGGAACCAGTTATTACGGTGTCTCATTATGATATCCCTCTTCATTTAGTTACGGAATATGGTGGGTTTGCAAATCGAAAAATGATTGATTTCTTTGTTCGCTATGCTACAACATTGTTAGAACGTTTCAAAGGCAAAGTCAAATACTGGATCGTTTGTAATCAGGTGAACCTTGTTCCAACAGTTCAGTTTGGTTCTCTTGGTATTTATGATGACCAGGCAGAAAATATGGAAGAATTGATGTATCAAGCTGTACATAATCAGTTTGTTGCTGGAGCTAAAGTTGTAAAACTTGCCAAAGAAATAGATCCAAATGCGATCATGGGAACAATGGTTGCCGATGGTACGATGTATCCGGCTACATGTAATCCAGAAGATGTTGTATTAACGATGAAGAAAAATCGTATGCAGTATTATTTCACGGATGTACAGTTAAGAGGAGAATATCCTGTTTATGCACTGCGTTATTTTAAAGAAAATAATATCTCGATCCAGATGGAAGAAGGCGATGAAGAGCTTTTAAAAGAGAATCCAATGCAGTTTTTAGCAATTTCTTATTATTACACCAAAATTGTAGACAGTACTAAAAATACCATTAAAGCATTTGATGGATCACAAAATCCATATCTAAAACCAACACCATGGGAATGGCGTGCAGATCCATTAGGTTTATATAATTCTTTATCTCAATATTGGGATCGTTATCAAGTTCCATTAATGATTGCAGAGAATGGTTTGGGTGCTTTAGATAAAATTGAAGAAGATGGAAGTATCCATGATGAGTATCGTATTGAATATTTACGTGAACATATCAAACAATTAAAAGAATGCATTAAAGATGGTGTAGATGTTATCGGATATTTGAGCTGGGGACCAATTGATATCGTATCTAGCTCCAGTGCTGAAATGTCTAAACGATATGGATACATCTATGTTGATTTAGATGATTTTGGCAAGGGAAGTGGAAAACGTCTAAAAAAGGATTCTTTCTATTGGTACAAACACGTAATTGAAACAAATGGTGAAGATTTATAATATATAAAATGAGGAATTCAAACGAATTCCTCATTCTTTATCTTTAATTTTTATCTAAAAACTGTTAAAATAATTAAGCACATATGGCGCGTTCGGCAAGCGGTTAAGCCACAGCCCTCTCAAGGCTGTATCACGGGTTCGAGTCCCGTACGCGCTACCATCTGTCTATTAAGCCTTTATTTAAAGGCTTTTTATTTGCTTTTAACGCTTAATATGTAGATAGAACACAGGATATTATAGAATTAGAGAGTCAAGATTAATTAAGAATAATATTGCGTTGTCTATGATATATAAATTGAAGAATATTTTTTAATATGAATAACATGAGAATTTCCAGGATAGAGAATATGAGAATGGCAACGGGTAAATAAAATAATATTCCAACAAGATTATAAATCATTTGAATAATAGGAATGGATGAAGGAAAACCCACAAAAAGATAATCAGAATGAAGAAAATAATTCACTACCATCGCAATTGTTGTTAAGAAAGCTAATAAAGGGATATTAAATTTTAAATCTTGAAAACTTAAAGATTTAAGTTGTCTTAACTGCATGACTCCCATAAACGTAATTGTTCCATGAGAGATGAAGAAATAAATGACGCGATAAGAGAATGTTTGATTGATTGAGGCAACGGTTGCCGGATAACATAAGGCAATTAATGCGCCAAGCATATTATTGACTGCAATAAAATGTCGCAGTTTTTCATTATCCAGCCAGAATGCCAGAAAGGATGTCCAGATACAGATAGAACACAAATGCAAAGGAAGAATCTCTGTAAAGATAGGGTATGGGCATTTGAAAATGTTCCAGATGTAATAGATGAATTCACCAAAGATTAAACTGGCAGATACGATCTTTTCAATTTTTTTGATTTTTTCTTCAGGATAATCTTTAGATACTTTAAGCCCTAGATAGAGGCAACAAATAATCAAGATGATAAATAATAGATGGGTTGTTGAGAACATCATAAATGGATGCTTAGCCGGATCGTCAATTGTATAATATCCAAAAAAGTCCATAATCTTCTCCTTTCAACAATTGTATTTTATCACATTCAAATTGAAAGATTGTTTGATTTTTGTAAAGTATGATTGTGTTATTCCGTCAAATTGATATGAATAGTGGTAGAATATTATAAGCAATCGATAAGAGGTGAGACCATGCGACTTTTACATAGGAATGAACTTGATTTTATTGGTTTGGATATTCGTACGATTAATTTATCAAAACGATACTTTGAGAGTGGAGCCATTCAATTGTTGCATATTGAAGAAGTGGAAGATCCGTATGGTGTATATCATGATGTCTCAGCTGTATTAGAAGTTCATGGGCATTTGAATGAATGTTCTTTTCGCATCAATGATTATATGGAGATTGAAAATGAACAATGTGATTGTCCTTGGGGAAGTTATGGCATCTGTGCTCATATAGGGGCTGTAATCCATATGATTTCATTAATGACATTTGATGCATTCCCTTACCATTATCAGAAAACGACTAGTACGCTTCAAAAATATTTGTTAGATAAAGAAGAAAAAAGAAAAGAAGCAGAACTTCTTAGACAAAAGGTGATCATGAAAAGAAGAAAGAATGAATCTAGGAAAATGATCGATCAATTTCAAAGAAGTTATCAGGAACGATTAAACTTTATAGTAAAAAAAGAATCTTATCATTTGATTCCTAATTTTATCTTTGATGAAGACAGGCTTCTGATTGGTTTTCAAATTGCACGGAATAAACCATATATTATAAAAAATCTATATACATTTATCGATAATTTAGATAATCATGAAACAGTGCGATATGGGAAGTTTCTTGAAGTCTATCATGATATCAATAGTTTTGATGAATTAACTAAAAAATGGATCGAATTGATTAAAACTGAGCATAGACCTCAAACTAGTCTTTACTATACACGAATGTATGAAGGGTATTATGATTCTAATCGATATTTAAAGATTGATAATGAAAACGTCCATAAATTCTTTGATCTTTTTAAAGATGAAAAAGAGATCGATCTAACCTTTTTAGAAGAAGAATTTACTTATCCAATAAAGATATCAGAGAATGAGTATAGTTATATTATATCTAAACAAGATAGTCTTGATCTAATTGAAGGGAAAGACGCCTATTATTTGATATCGTATGATCAAATTGTTCGATACCCTGTTGAAAATTACAGCAATTTAAAAGAATTTATTTCGGCCATTTCTTTAGAACCATTATATGTTGATAAAGATGATTTTACATCTTTTGAACATTATGTCTTAAGCCCAAATAAAAAGTATTTGGATATAAAAGATGAAAGAGAGAAAAAGCTTGTTTCTGTATTTATTCCTAAATCATTTAAAGTATATGGTGATTTGTTTGATGATGATACTGTTGTGTTTCATGCAGTAGGAATAGATGAAGATCAGGAAGTAGAAATCATAAAAAATGATCATTTTCAACCTAGCCTTCAAAGTGATTTGATCAAAACGATTTTGGAAAATGAAGCAGATTATATTGAAGAGCACAAAGCATATTTTAATTTAGATAGACCAGAAACTTTTGAACTAATCTTAGAAGGTACAAAGATTTTGTCACAGTATTGTGAAGTGTTTGTATCTGAAGAATTAAAGAAATTAGGAAAAAGTACAAAATATAATTTGCACGTTGGTGTAAGTTTTGAAAATGATTTATTGGAAGTAAATCTTGAAAGTGAAGATTTTGATGTCAATGAAGTGGATGCCATCTTAAAGGCATATCATAAAAAGAAAAAGTATTTTCGTTTGAAAAGTGGATTGATGATTCATCTTGAAAGCAATGAACTTGATGAATTAGATAGTTTTATGCAGGAATATGATCTGAAATCCAAAGACTTTCATGATGGGAAACTGGTCATGGATAATTATCGAGCTTTAAGTTTAGATAAACGATTAGATCAGATGAATTTTATCAAAATTACTAAAGACGATTCTTTGAGTCAATACATCAAAGGGTTTGAAAATATGTCCAATCAGGTTGAAATTGATGATCAATATAATGATGTGTTAAGACCTTATCAAAAGGTGGGAACAAGATGGTTGTTGACTTTATACAGTTATAATCTGAATGGCATCTTAGCGGATGAGATGGGCTTAGGTAAAACGTTGCAGGTTATTGCCATGCTGGATTCTATACGAGATAAAAATAAGACAAGTTTGGTGGTATGCCCAGCTTCTTTGATTTATAACTGGGAAGATGAGATTGCCAAATTCTCAAAAACACTGAACTGTATCAGTATCACAGGAGCAAAAGCAAAAAGAACATTAGGAATTCAAAATTATCGAGATTATGATCTTTTGATTACATCGTATGATTATTTAAGAAGGGATGTAGATTTATATCAGGATCATGAATTTGAATGTATTATCTTAGATGAAGCTCAGAATATTAAAAATCAAAAGACAAAGAATGCCCAGTTTGTGAAAAGGTTAAAGGCAAATCATAGAATTGCCTTAAGTGGAACACCTATTGAGAACTCTTTGGCTGAATTATGGTCAATTTTTGATTTTTTGATGCCCGGTTATTTATATTCATATCATTATTTTAAGCAGGAATATGAAATTCCTATTACGCTTGATGAAGATGAAAAAACAACAAAGAGACTTAGAAATTTGGTAAATCCTTTTATTCTAAGAAGAACGAAAAAAGAAGTATTAAAAGAATTGCCAGATAAAGTTGATCACAAGTATATGTTAGAATTTAGTGCTTCAGAAAAGAAGTTATATCTAGCTAATCTTGCGATGGTCAACAAAGAAATGCAGGCAAAGATGAAAGAGGTACATTTTGATCGTATTGCCATTTTGGCGATGTTGACAAAGCTAAGACAAATTTGCTGCGATGCACGATTAGTCTATGATAATATCAAAGAACCTTCTACTAAGATCAATGCAACGATCAGTTTGATCAAAACATTGACAGAAAACAACAAAAAGATCTTATTATTTTCAGCATTTACTTCATTATTAGATTTAGTCAGCAATCAACTGGATAAGGAGCAGATTTCTTATTATATGTTGACGGGCAGCACAAATAAGGAAGAAAGAAGAAAACTTGTAAACAATTTTAATGAAGATGATACAAGAGTATTTTTGATTTCATTAAAAGCAGGTGGCACTGGTCTTAATTTAACGAGTGCGGAAGCAGTGATCCATATCGATCCATGGTGGAATCTTTCTGCTCAAAATCAGGCAACAGATCGAGCACATCGTATCGGTCAAAATGCGAATGTACAGGTATATCGGATGATCATGAAAGATTCGATCGAAGAAAAGATATTGAAGATGCAGGAAAGAAAGGCAAACCTTGCCGATAGTTTTGTGGAAGGCAATGATGGCTCTTTATCTAAAATGTCAAAAGAAGAAATATTAGATTTATTCAAACGATAAAAAAAGAAGACTGTTTAGTCTTCAAATGGGCGTATGCGATAAGTGACGTTTAAATCACTGCAAATTTTTTGGCATTGTTCTTCTTCCTGTGGTGTAATTGTTGTTGCAACTGTGGTCATGACTACATTAGGAATGTGTTTTGTACATTTTTCAGCAAAATCTAGCATTGAATCAAATGCTTTTTCACCAAACTTACTGCGAACGATCTTATGATATTCCTTGGCATCTGGGGTATTTAAACTGATTGAAATTGTATCAATAAGTCCTTCAAATTCAGGTGTAATATCACGATCATGAATAAGATTGCCTAATCCGTTTGTATTGATTCGAATTGGATTTGGGTAATGCGCTTTTAAGTATTTAGCTACCGGAAGCAATACATCAAGCGCTTCGGTTGGCTCGCCAAAACCGCAGAATACGATTTCTTTATATTGAGAGAGATCGTATTTTTTAAATTCATCGATAACTTCTTCGACTGTTGGTTCTTTCTTTAACCATAAAGTTCCTGAATCATCCATATGATCACGTGTCTGTCTTAAACAGAAAGTGCAGGCACAAGGACAACGGTTGGTCAAATTTACATAAAGATTGTTATAAACTTTGTAGAGAATTGTCATGTTATCTTACCTCTTTTCTTTTTATACTTTTAGTGTTTGCAGCAGCTCTTCAAAACACACGCCATCCGTTACGGGTATATCCATTTCAATGGATTTCAAGATACATTTCTTGATAAAGTTAGATGCTTTCTTGACCGATTTATCAAATGGTACTTGATTAACGGCATCGGCAGCTATGATAGACGAGAATACATCTCCGGTTCCTGAGCGTTGTGTTCCAACACGATGACAGCGTAAGATTTTAGGGGATTTTCCTTTTTCATAACAGAAGTTTGCAATGAATTCTTTTTGCACGATACCTGTGACAACGATTTTTTCTGGTCCTTTTTCAGCAAGTTCTTCGGTCATTTTTTCCAGCTCGCTGATTTTCCATTTTTCCTGGTATGGTGTATCGGTCAAAATACATAATTCTGTTATGTTTGGTGTGATAATATCTGCATATTGAACAAGTTTTTTCATTTCTTCACACATTTCTTTTGTGTATGTGGCATATATCTTTCCATAATCACCCATAACAGGATCTACAATTATTATATTCTCTTTTGTCTTAAAGTCTTTAAAAAATTGTGTAACGATTTCGATTTGTTTTTTGGAGCCTAGAAAACCGGATGTTATGCCATCAAATTGGAGTCCTAATTTTTTCCATTCATTGATATATAGAGGCATTTTATCCGTATAGTCGTCAAAGAAGAAACTGTCAAAACCTGTATGATTGGAAAATATAGATGTAGGTAAGGGACAACATTGTATTTTAAGAGTTGATATAATTGGTAAAGCGACTGCAATTGAGCAGCGACCAAATCCGGAAAAATCATTGATGACCGCTATTTTTTTTTGATTGTTATGTGACATGATAGACTCCTTGTTCATCTGTCATAAAATAGCATATTCTCGACATGACTTCAAGTTTACAGATTGTTTATAGAGATATTAAACAATCTTAATATTATTGTTTTCATATCGTGCTATAATGATTATAAGGAATGATCTTATGAAATTTAATACATTTATCCATGATGTAAGAATTCTAAAAGCTTTAGATGCGTTGGGATTTCACGATTTAACATCTGTCCAACAAAATACGATTCCTGTCTTACTAGATAATAAGGACTGTATCGTTCAGTCAAAGACCGGAAGTGGTAAAACGGCAGCTTATGCTTTACCTATATTAGAAAAGATAATAATTGATCAAAAAGAACCACAGGCTTTAATTTTGGCGCCAACTAGAGAACTTGTGTTACAAATTCAAGAAGCATTTGATCATTTGGGTGTGTATAAGAAAATCAAAACAGTAGCTGTTTTTGGAAAACAGCCTTTTGCCTTTCAAAAAGAGGATCTATCTCAGCGTTGTCATGTTATAATCGCAACACCTGGTAGACTTTTAGAACATCTAAAGGAGCATACATTTGATTCAACAAAGATTCAATATTTAATATTGGATGAAGCAGATGAAATGCTGGGCTTGAATTTTTATCAAGATATTTTACAAATCATAGAATATCTATCCGATTCACGAATTAATTGTTTGTTATCGGCAACGATCAATGACTCAATAGAGAGTCTTTCTAAAGATATTTTAAATAATCCAGTCTGGATCATAAATAATGATCAAGCTGATCAAATTGATCAAAGCTTTTACTATACAAAAATGGAAGAGAAAGTATCCTATTTACTTCATCTTTTAGTCAAAGAGAAACCGGAAAGCTGTATTGTGTTTGCGAACACGCGACAGATGGTAGATGAAATATATGAACAACTGCAATCTAGACAAATTAGTGTCAATAAAATTCATGGAGGTATGTTGCAGGAAGATCGTCTGCGGCAAATGAATGCTTTTAAACAAGGAGAGTTTCGTATTTTAGTCAGTACAGATGTGGCAGCTCGAGGCATTGATATTCAAAAAGTAGATTTGATCATAAATTATGAAGTTCCAAATACTTTCTGGATCTATATCCATCGTATTGGACGAAGTGGAAGAATGAAAAATAAAGGGAAGGCAATTACGCTCGTATCCGATCAGGAAAAAGAAAAATATTTAGAAATCATAGATAAACTTAATCTTCCAGAGGATCTCAAAACAATTGAGCTACAGAATGAATATGATCTTTCCTGTCTATCAAAACCAGAAAGACAACTTGAGGATAAAACAAAGAAACTCAGAAAAGATATTACAAAGCTCTATATCAATGCGGGTAAGAGCAAAAAGATACGAGCTAAAGATCTTGTTGGAGCTATCATGAGCATAGATGAAATCGAATTTGATGATATTGGTATCATACAGATCCAGGAACATCAATCTTATGTCGATATTTTAAATGGCAAAGGCAAGATCGTATTAGAAGTGTTACAAAATAAGAAGATCAAGAATAAATCAGTTCGCGTTGAAGTGGCAAATCATTGATCTTCAGGAGGTATTACCATGATTGAGAAAAAAGATGTAACGATTACTCCACTTGGCTTACAAAGAAGATTGCATATTTATCTTCCTGATGACTATTATCAAAGTAAGGAAACCTATCCTGTCATGTATATGTTTGATGGGCATAATCTTTTCTATGATGAAGATGCAACGTATGGGAAATCTTGGGGATTAAAAGAGTTTTTAGATCAATATGATAAGAAATTTATTGTGGTTGGACTAGAGTGTAATCATGAAGGCAATCAAAGAATCGTTGAATTCAGCCCTTATACATATTCAACTCATTATTGGGGAATGATCAAAGGAAAAGGGGCAGAACTTATGGAATGGATCGTGTATGAATTGAAACCTATGATTGATTCCACATATAGAACCATGCCATTTCGCGAGTGTACCGGTATTGGAGGAAGTTCTATGGGAGGTTTGATGGCTTTGTATGCGGTAATCAAATATAATCGTTTCTTTTCTAAAGCTGCCTGCTTATCTTCGGCAATCTTTGCGGGAAAAGATCAACTTCTTCATGATCTTCATAATACCAAGATCAACACCGATACTAGAGTGTATCTAAGTTTAGGTAAAAAGGAAGCAAATTCTAATTATCTTCACCAACAAAGACTCTATGATAATATGGTTTTCTCAAATTATTTTAAAGACATAGGGGCAACAAGTATGTTGAATGTGATTGAAGATGGTAAACACGATGAATCTTCCTGGGAAAAGGAAAATAAGATATATTTTGATTTCTTATGGAAATAACCTGTGTTTTTGGCACAGGTTTTTTATTTCTGTAAAAAATTAACATTGAAGAATATATGTATGAATGCTATTCTTTAAAGGCAGATGGGAGCAAAGACAATGAAAAAAATCTATATTTCAGCCGATATCGAAGGAATATGGGGAAATGCGAATCCGGCATATACCATGGCTGGAAGTGAATTGTATGAAGAATATCGTCTCAATATGATCAATGAAGTTAATTTGGTCATTGATCTTCTTTTTAAATATGGAGCTAAAGAAATTATTGTAAATGATGGCCATGGAAACATGGATAATCTTTTGCCTTCTAGAATCGATAAAAGAGTTTCTTTTGTAAGTGCTAATGGAGCGTACAAAGAATTTGGTATGATGGAGGGATTGGATGATTCTTTTGATGGTGTTTGTCTGATTGGATATCATACTAGATCAAATACACCAGGGATCATGGCTCATACAATATGGGGATCAATGATCGAACATATTGAAGTGGATGGTAAAGAGTTGGGAGAAACAGGAATTAATGCAATCTTGGCCCATGAATATGGAGTTCCAATTGTTTTGATTAGCGGAGATGATAAACTTCATGTACAGTATGAAGAAGATATTGGGTACAAGACAAACTTTGTAGAAGCAAAGAAAGCAATTAATTCACAGACTGCACTTTGCTGCAGCTGGGATACTTTAGTAAGTCAATATGAGAAGGCTATTCAAAAAGGGATGAATCAGGAATCAATAAAAAAAGAAAAAACATCGCATACAATGCGTATTCGTTTTCACTATATTCGAAATGCTGATTTTGTAAGCCGAATGGAAGAAGTAAAAAAAGTGGACAACTGTACAGTTGAAATCACAAAAGAAAGTTTTAAGGAATTATACAGGACAATGCGTTTTGTTATTAAGATATGCAATGCATTTGCCTAGAATATAGGGAGAGATTTGATGGATAAAAAGGCAAAAAATTCGAAGTTTTCAAGTCGTTTAGGCTATGTTTTAGCAGTGGCAGGTTCTGCCGTAGGGCTAGGGAACATATGGCGATTTCCATACTTGGCAGCTAAATATGGAGGAGGAATCTTCCTTCTTGTTTATTTGATCTTAACAGTAAGCTTTGGCTATGTTTTGATTGTTTCTGAAACAGCATTAGGAAGAATGACACAAAAGAGTCCAATTGGAGCTTTTAAAAGTTTTGGCCAGGGAATCTGGTATAAGATTGGTGGATGGATCAATGCCATAATCCCAATCTTGATCGTACCATATTATTCTGTGATTGGCGGCTGGGTCATTAAGTATTTTGTGGAATATATTAAAGGAAATGTGAATGTTTTAGCTCAGGATAATTATTTTAATAATTTTATTAGTGATTCTTTTAATGTTGAGTTTTGGTTTATAATTTTTGCGCTTTTTGCGTTTATTACAATACTAGGTGGTGTAAAAAATGGAATTGAACGATCTAGTAAGATTATGATGCCAATCTTGGTCGTTTTGGCAATCATGGTCGTTATCTATTCGGTAACAAGACCAGGCGCCATCGAAGGGGTTAAATATTTCTTGATCCCTAATTTTGAGGATTTTTCAATCATGACGATTGTAGCTGCCATGGGTCAGATGTTTTATTCGTTATCAATCGCAATGGGAATATTATATACATACGGATCTTATCTTGAAAAAGATGTAGATATCGAAAAATCGACTAAACAAGTTGAATTATTTGATACAGCTATTGCAATTTTAGCTGGTTTGATGGTTATTCCAGCTGTTTTCGCTTTTTCTACAGAGGCAGCTGAAAGCTTACAGGCAGGACCATCTTTGATGTTTATTACACTTCCAAAAGTTTTTGCGAGCATGGGAGCTGGAACGATAGCGGGAATTTTATTCTTCCTTCTTGTATTCTTTGCGGCTTTGACTAGTGCTATTTCTTTATTGGAAACAAGCGTTTCATCTTTATCACAGCAGTTTCATATTTCAAGAAATAAGGCAATTGTTATTATGGCATTTGTGATGTTGGCTTTTGGAACAACTTCTTGTTTAGGTTATGGTGTCTGGGATTTCATTTCAATTTTTGGTATGGCATTCTTGGATTTCTATGACTTCTTGACAAATTCAATCATGATGCCAATTGCTGCACTGGCTACTTGTATCTTAATTATTAAGGTTGTAGGGTTTCAAAAGATCATTGATGAGGTAAAGATTTCCAGTCCATTTAAACGTGAAAAAATGTATGTGTTTTTTATGAAGTACTTAGCATCGTTCTTTTTGATCATCATCTTATTGAGTTCTGTTGCTTCTGTTTTAGGCATCATATCGATGTAGAAAAGAGATGGATATGTTAACTTATATTTCTGAATATGATTCAGCTTTGGGAAAAATCTATCTTGCCAGTAATGAAAAGGCACTGATTGGTCTTTGGTTTGAAAACCAGAAATATTTTGAAAGTACGATTCAAAATGAATGTATTGAAAAAGATACGCCTGTCTTAATGCGAACGAAAGAATGGCTGGATGTTTATTTTGATCACAAAGAGCCAGACTTTATCCCGGAAATTTCTTTTGAAGGAACCCCCTTTCAAAAGAAAGTATGGAATGAGTTGCTAAAAATACCTTATGGCAAGACCATAACTTATATGGATATCGCAAAAAAAACTAGGGATTTCTTCTGCAAGAGCTGTCGGTCAAGCTGTTGGACGTAACCCAATTTCAATCATTGTTCCATGTCATAGAGTAATCGGAGCTAATCATAAGATCACTGGGTATGCAGGAGGAATTGATAAAAAAATAGCCTTGTTGGAAATCGAAGGCTATGATTTAACGATATTAAAATAAAGCACACAGTTTTAATGGCTGTGTGCTTTTAAACATTCTATTTCATCTGGACTTAGGGCCCTTGCCTGTCCAATTTCTAGATTTTTTAGCTCAAGTGGACCAAAACTAACTCTTTGTAAGTAGGTTACTTCACATCCAACTTTTTGAAACATTCGCTTTACTTGATGGAATTTCCCTTCGCTGATCGTTAGATATGCTTTATTTGTATCTAGGATTTCTAATGTAGAGGGTTTAGCGATAAAGTCATCCAGGTCCATAGGTTGATTGTATATTTCAACGGCATTTTCGGGTAAAGTACCTTCAAATTCAACATAATACTTTTTTTGTACATGTTTTTTTGGCGATAGTAGATCATGTGTGAGTTGTCCATCATTACAAACAAGAAGCAAGCCTTCTGTATCTATATCAAGACGTCCAACAGGATAAAGATCTTTTCTTATGCTGGGAATTAACTCCATGATTGTTGGATGGACATTATCTTCGGTGGCACTGACATAGCCAGAAGGCTTGTTTAAAATATAATATTCATATTGAATATAGGAAACGGGTGTATCATCCACATAGACAATTTGGTCTTCTTTTACTTGATGATCAGCTTTCTTGATTGTTTTTCCTTCAATCGTGACCCACCCATTTTTGATGATGTTTTTTACTTCGTTGCGGGTTCCATATCCCATATGAGATAGAAATTTATCAAGTCTCATTGCCATCGCCATCCTTTCGCATATTTATTCTTTATGATTCCTTTATCAATCTTTCCAAAGCCAAGAGGATATCCATTTACACAAATCAAGATCCAACCTTTTGTCTTTGTATCTAGATCTTTAATATCAATCGTTTCACCTTTTAAATATTTGATAACTCTTGTATCTTCAACGGATAAGTCAACTGTATTTTTAAATTGTTCTTTTTTTAGGGCTAGAGCTAAAGCTTGGCTTGGTTCAAAATGATTCTTTTTGAATTCTCCACAAATCAGACCAGAGCGTAGTAAACGCCATTTTTTCTGTTCGGGTAGTTGTAATGGACTCCAGATGGCCTTTTCATTTTTAATGATAAAAGACCCTTGAGAAAAATCAAACGTACAAAGATTTAAAAATTCTTTAAATGACTCAGGTAAAGATGTTTTTATATTTTGATATCTTTTTTGAGGGGTATCTCCATCTTTTTGTAGTAAAGCCACAAAATGTCCTTCACCATGAATTTTATGAGGATAAAGTCGAACGCATTCTTCCATATTTATACCACTAGAAAATCCCGGGCATTTAGGAATCGAAACAAGATGTATGTCTGGATGTCTATCTAAAGCATCTTGAATGACCTCTTCATTTTCTTTTACAGAGAACGTGCATGTAGAATATACGATCATACCTCCAGGTCTTAACATATCAATTGCGGATGAAAGAATCTCTTTTTGAATAGGTGGATAGTAAGTATCATCTCTTTGGATCCAACTGTTGATCAAATGTGGTTCTTTTCGAAACATTCCTTCTCCACTACATGGTGCATCAACCAGAATTTTATCAAAGGTTTGTGTAAATCTATTTGAAAGATCAATGAGGTCTTCACTGCATACCCAGGCATTATAAGAGCCGGATAGTTCCAGGTTTTTGATCAAGCCTTGACAGCGAGATGTACTGATATCATTGGATAATAATAGACCTGTATTATGTAGTTTGGCTGCAAGTTCTGTGCTTTTTCCTCCAGGTGCTGCGCATGTATCAAGTACAAGTTCATTTTCTTCTATTGGTAAAACCTGTGCCGGCAACATGGCAGAAGGCTCTTGAAGGTAATAAAGGCCGGCGTAGTAGTACGGATGTTTAGCAGGCTTTTGATCTCCTTCATAATAAAATCCATTATCTGTCCATGGAATAGGAGTTAAATCGAAAGGAGATATTTTAAGAAAATCTTGTACACTGATCTTATTTGTGTTTACGCGAAGTCCATAATAACGTTCGTGTTCAAAACTTTGAATATATGCTTCAAATTCATCTTTTAGCAGTTCTTTCATCTGTTGGATAAAACTTTCAGGTAATTGAGTGACCATATTAAATCTCCTTTTTGTGCACCCCATTATAGCATAGATGAGCATATGTGTGTCCTGTACTTTTTAGTAATTTTTAATGGATTAGTTTAAAAAAATGTACTTCTAAAAGGGATCCTATTATAAGTAAGTTCGTTATACATAATTTTGAGTGGCAATGGGATGAGAAAAAGCGATGTTTATTGATATTTAAAACATTATACTTGTTTGTCTAATCAAGTATAGTAGATTAAATGTTCAAATATTAGATAGAGGTTTAGCTGTGAAGAGAATCTATAAGTACTAAAAATAGGACTTGATTAAGCTTTAAGTAAAATGAGTGGTTGATGATATAGGTACAGTGATGTATTATGTTAAAAGAATGAAAGCGTTTTATTTTTAAGAAAGGATGATTTAGATGTCACATTATGTATTGGGATTAGATATTGGTATAACGTCTGTAGGTTATGGAATTATAGATTTAGATACGAATGATTTTATTGATTATGGGGTTCGATTATTTAAAGAAGGAACAGCAGCTAATAATGAAGACAGAAGAAATAGCAGAAGCAGAAGAAGGTTATTATCAAGAAAACATACGCGCTTAATGGACATGCAGAAAGTTTTAAAAGAAGCCGGAATAATGACTGAAAGTTATCGTCCATTGCCAAATGTATACGAAATCAGAAAAAAAGGATTAACACAAGAACTAACAAATGAGGAATTGACTGCGGCTATCTTACATATCACAAAACATAGAGGAAGTGTTATTGAAACCGTCGAAGATGATGAGGCAACAGCAAAAGAAACAGGTGAATTAAAATCAACACTGCATGAAAATGCACTCTTATTAGCAAATAATAAATTTGTTTGTGAAATTCAACTAGAAAGATTAAATACTGAAAATAAAATTCGTAATCATAAGAATAATTTTAAAACAAAAGATTATGTAGCAGAACTAAAAGAAATTTTAAATCACCAAAATTTAAGCGAAGAAGTAAAAAATAAAATCATACAAATTGTTGAAAGACGAAGAGCTTATTATGAAGGACCTGGAAGCTTTAATTCTCCTACTCCTTATGGACGTTTTATTGAAGTTAATGGTCAAGTACAGGAAATTGATTTGATAGAAAAAATGCGTGGTAAATGTAGTGTGTATCCTGATGAGTTTAGAGCACCTAAAATGAGTATCAGTGCAGATTTATTTAATATTTTGAACGATTTTAATAATTTACTCGTCCAAGGAGAAAAGCTGCAAGAGGAAGATAAGAAGAATCTTTTAAAAATTATCAATGATAAAGGAAGCATTACTTTAAGACAAATATCAAAAAAATTAGAAGTTAATGAAGATGAAATCAAGGGATATCGAATTGATAAAAAAGGGAAAGCTCTTTTCACAGAGTTTAAAGGATATAAAATTTTAAAGAAATTGTTCTTAAATTATGGACAGTCGATTAGTCTTGAAGATTACGAAATGTTAGATGAGATTATCGAAATTGTTACTAAGAAAAAAGGTATCGATGAAAGAAAAGATGCTTTAAAAGAACTTAAATGGGATTTATCTGATGATATTATCAATTCATTATCAGAGGTAACAGGTATTGTCGGCTATCATTCTTTATCTTTAAAGGCAATTCGTGAACTAGATAGTGAATTGTATAAAACATCTTTAAATCAAATGCAGCTATTACATGAGTTGAAAATGTTTGATAAAAATAGACCTTCTTATAAAGGTAAGAAAAATATTGTGGCAGATCCAGAAGCTATTTTGTCACCAGTTGCTAAAAGGGCACAAAATGAAACCTTTAAAGTTATCAACGCTTTGCGAAAAAAATATGGTGAATTTGATTCTATTGTTGTTGAAATGACTAGAGATAAGAATTCGCAGGAGCAAAAGAAAAGAATAAATGATTCGCAAAAGGCATTAGAAAGCTTGAATAAAGAGGTTGATCAACTTTTACAACAGAAAGGCTATGATCCTCAAAAAGTGAAAGGTAAGACGAAACAAAAAGTACGCTTATATATGATGCAGGAAGGGAAAAGTGCTTATACTTTACAGGAATTAGATTTACATAGAGTTATTAAAGATGATAAATATACTGAAATAGATCATATTATACCTATTTCTATTTCTTTAGATGATTCTCAATCAAATAAAGTTTTAGCATTACATTCTGAAAATCAACAAAAAGGTAGCTTAACTCCGTTTATGGCATTTCATACAGGAAGGTTTGCCGGCATGGGTTGTACTTGGAATAAATTCAAGGAAAATGTTTTAGCAAACAAGAATTACAATCATAAGAAAAAGAATAATTTGTTAGATGAAAGAGATATAAACAAGTTTAGTGTAATTCAAGAATTTATTAATCGTAATTTAGTCGATACGAGTTATGCCAATAGAGTAGTTTTGAATACTTTAACAGATTATTTTAAAGATAATGAAATTGATACAAAAGTGCATACAGTTAATGGTAAATTAACGGATTTGTTTAGAAAACGAATTAACTTGAAAAAAGATCGAAATGAAGATTATTTACATCATGCAATTGATGCTTTAATTGTCGCATCAATTAAAAAGCTAAGATTGTTAGATGGTTATTTGGCAAAATATGGTTTTGAAACGTTATATGATGAAATGACAGGGGAAATTAAAGAGATACCAGAAGATAAAGCTTTTTTTGATGATAAGTATATTCGATATATACTAAATCTTAAAACTATTTATGAGTCTAGTAATATGTACTATCGAGGAATCTTAGAAAGAGAAGAATTGATCTATCAACCGATTAAAATTTCTCATAAAATTGATACTAAACCAAATAGGAAAGTTTCTGATGAAACTATTTATAGTACAAGAATTATTGATAATGAAGATCATTTGATAGAAAAATATAGTGATATTTATGATCCAAAGTTTAAAAATCTTACTGAAGATATTCTTAATGGAGAAAAGAATAAGTATTTGATGGAAAAAAACGACCCACAAACATTTAATATTTTAAAACAAATTATTTTTAATCATTATAATACTTATAAAGATTCTAAAGAGTATTATAAAATTGAAAAGAAAAAAGAAAAAGAAATAATAAAACTTGTCGGAATTAATCCTTTAAGTCTGTACAAAGAAGAAAACGGCCCTATTAAGAAGTACTCCAAGAAAGGTAATGGACCAGTAATCATGTCAATGAAATATGATAGTGAAAAATTGGGAAATCATATTGATATTACTCCAGATAGTGCAAAAAACAAAAAAGTTATTCTGAAACAGATCAGTCCATATCGGACAGATTTCTACAAGTGCATAGATGGTAAATTTAGATTTGTAACAGTACGTTATAAAGATGTTCATTATCAAAAATCAATAGACAAATATTGCATTGATAAAGAATGGTATCAAAATGAAAAGAAAAATAAAAAAATTGATGAAAAAGCAGAATTTTTATTTTCTATGCATCATGATGAATTGATTGGTATAACAAAGAAAGAAAATGATAAATTTATCTATGATGAGTCAAAAGAAAATCATGGAGAGCCTAGGTATCATGATGGAGTTAAACCAGAAATTTTAAAATTTACAGCAACCAATAATGATTCTCAAGGAATTGTTGAAGTAAAACCTTTATATACGTATTGTAAAAAGCAATTAATGTTATCGGTTTTAAATGTGAAAAATATTAAAAAATATGCAACAGATGTTTTAGGAAACTTGTATGAAGTTAAACAAAACGAGTTGAAATTGGAGTTTTAACAGGATATAATATTCATGGTTATATTCTAGCAAAAATTCATATGACCTAACAAAACAAGGGTTTATCCCGGATTCGGCTCTTCGGAGCCTTTTCTTTTACCTTAATTGTTATGGGACATAGAGTTATATATGTAGAAAAATGTGAATATTTGAGATTGTATTTAGATAATCTAAAAGTAATGGTTAAAGACAATGATATCTTATTTCCAATTTCAGATATTCAGATATTAGTTATCGATAATTATCAATCAAATATAAGTGTACCTTTAATAAATAAATTGACGGAGAATAATGTATGCACAATTATATGCGGAGTAGATCATCTGCCTAAGAGTTATATTCTTCCAATTAATGGAAATTTCGCAACTAGTGGAAATATAAACAAACAAATTTCTTGGGAAAAAGAAAGAAAAGCTCTGTTACATTCAATAATTGTAAAATACAAAATCGAAAATCAAATAGAAATTCTAAAACAAAATAATAAGAGTCATGAAGTAATAAAAAAGCTTTATGAATTTGTAGATAGTATAGAGTTAGATGATAGAACAAATAGGGAGGGTCTTGCTGCAAAAATGTATTTTAGAGAATTGTTTGGTTCTGACTTTATTCGATTTGATGATGATGTGATCAACGCAGGATTAAACTATGGATATAGTATTTTTAGATCATTAATAACTTCTATCATTGTAGCAAAAGGATATATTGCAAATATTGGAATATTTCATAAAGGAAAACAAAATATGTTTAATTTAAGCGATGATATTATTGAGGTGTTTCGCCCTATTGTTGATGATTTTGTTTATAATACAATGCGTGATGAAATATTGTTTAAACAAGAACATCGAGAAAAGCTAATACAATTGACAAATAAGAAAATTCTTATAGATTCTCGAAAGCAAACAATAGCGAATGCGATAAATCAATATTTAGACTCAATTTTTAATTATTTGGATGGTGAAACGAATAGAGTTTTATTTCCGTTACCTATAATATATGACTTATGATTTTATGAGATTGATTTTATTTTTTGATCTTCCTGTGGTAACAAAAGAGCAAAGAAAAATATATGCGCAGTTTAGAAAGTTCTTAATTAAAAATGGATATATTATGATGCAATATTCTGTGTACTGCAAGATTTTTGCAAATAGAGAAGCCGCAGTTAAACATGTTGGAGTTTTGGGAAAGAATGTACCCAAATCTGGTCAAATCAGAATACTCTTAGTAACTGAAAAACAATATTCTAAAATTGAAATTATTGTTGGAGGAAAATCACTACAGGAAGAACTGGTAAATGGAGATTCATTTATTAAAATATGAACAAAATTACAATAAAAAACGGAAATAATAAATATGATATTACCATTAATAGAGTCAAATATGTTTTTTCTTCTAATCAAGATGAATTTAAAATTAAACAATCGTTTCGGAACTATTTTTCTAAAAACAAAAGTGAATTTAGAAAAGAAAATGGCAATTCCAATAAAGTTTTATTTAATGATAAGGATTTAGATGTAAAAAGAACTTTATTTGTTGAAATTAATTCTGATTTTTCAATTAATGAAGATTGTAAACTGAACTCAAAATCTTTGATCTTAAAGTATTTAGAATTGAGATTACAAGATATGGAGTACTTTGATACGATTAATACAATAAACTTATTATTCGAATCTTTATCGGAAGAGTTAAAAGATGAAAATGGGTTGAATACATTATTTGATGCAATGGATTATAAACATTTATCGAAATTGATTAATCCATATTATTTTGATGAATTACAGAAAGATGAATATGATTTAACTTTTGAAGAACTGTTATTATTTCAAATCAAATTGATTAAATATATTTCTCTTAATAATAATTTTTATGAATACATTATAGTTTTTATTGATTTAGATGAAGTTACCCAAAACTTAATTCAACAAATAAATTCTTTATTGAATTGCTATGTAATCTGTTTCTCAAAAAACTATGTTTTAGAAATGAGTGATGATGCCGCGATTATAGAGAATGAAGTTTTTGATTTATCGAATATTGAAGAGGTTTATGCATATTTCTACCAAAAATCATCTAATATACTACCTATTGAGGAAGTGAGGTTATATATGAAACAATACATAATTGATAAATACACTTATAAAAAGATTGATATTATTGATGAACTGATAAAATATGGTAGTAAATAAACTTAATATTTAAAAATACTCAAATTATGATAATATTTATTTGAGGTTTTGTTACCATCTGAATTTTTGCTAGAACATAACAAGCTACTAATAAATATGAAAAAAAGACGTGTTTTGTTACCATCTGAATTTTTGCTAGAACATAACAAGCGAATTCTATTTTCTTGACTCTTTCCCGTTTTGTTACCATCTGAATTTTTGCTAGAACATAACGATCACCTCTTTTTTCTATTCTTATAATAAGTTTTGTTACCATCTGAATTTTTGCTAGAACATAACCATCAATGCAGCTAAAGCGAACTTGAAAGCGTTTTGTTACCATCTGAATTTTTGCTAGAACATAACGTACATTAAATGCAGATAACAAACGTAAACGTTTTGTTACCATCTGAATTTTTGCTAGAACATAACTACCTTTGGAGATACTTGAAAAATTTATATGTTTTGTTACCATCTGAATTTTTGCTAGAACATAACCTATGAAAATGAATTTAAAGCTAGCGAAATGTTTTGTTACCATCTGAATTTTTGCTAGAACATAACCGTTTATCAGACACTTCATTAACACCGATCGTTTTGTTACCATCTGATTTTTTGCTAGAACATAACAGCGCAGACAACGAAACCGCAACAATGCCAGTTTTGTTACCATCTGAATTCTTCTAAAGAATGATTTGAACTTTCCTATATAATTTATACATGTTTTGTAGAATATATTAAATCAATTAAATACGAATTAATCAATCATAATTAATGTTTGATGGTGTTTATTAGATTTTGGTTTTTAAGGTAATTAAATACTCATTAGCTGCAGTTTGAGTAAGGAAATAAATAAAAAGAGGAAAGATATAAATTAAAAATTTCCTCTTTATACATTCTAATTTAATGATTGTTTAGCTTTCATCAATAACTCCGAAGAAACTCCGGTGATCTCCAGGATATAAGAATCCGATATTCCTTTTCTTAATAAGTTTTTTAAAATCATTAAAATACCATCTTCTCTACCCTCAGTTTTACCTAAGATTTTGCCCTCTGCTCTTGCTTCCTCTCTCATTCTGTCTAACGATTCACACATTACAATAACCTCCTTTTCTTCTTCCTTGATCTGTTGATACAGTTCTTCATCTTTTGCCATGCTGGCAATAACTAATGCTACCTGCTTGGGTATGCCTTGTTTATATTTATTTCTTATCGTATTAAAATTGGCATTCAATATATCTCTTGTCATGGAAAAGACCAGATCCAATTCCTTGTCCTTATATCGATGCGTATCACTATGCACTTCAAGTAAATTCATCTTGTATTCGTTCAAGTGTTCTACATCTTTCACATCGAACATATCTTTCATGCTGAAATTGGTCTGCCATGGTCTTGTTCCATAATAGATCACGATGGTGATGCATGGAATCAATCTATCACTTGCCTTGATCCCGGATAGAAACTCCTCACTGCTTCTTAGATCCTTCTTTTTCCTGTGTTCCTTTTCAAGTATATCCATCTGATCCTTATACACCAGGCAGTCATACTGTAGGATACGATACGGCATAGGATAGTTCTCAATCAGTTGATTTTCAATGCCCAGATAATAGGAACCATATCTTCCATTCCACAACATCAGCACATCTCTTGTATAGGCCTGTATCTTTGGATCCACCAGCATCAGATTTTCTGGTTTGACGATCTCCTGACCCTGATAGAGACAGGTATTGATCAGACAGGCAAAGTGATGTGCATCCTTGAAGAAGGTATTGATTTCCTGATCAAACGTACCAAAGCTGTTTTCTTTTTGTATCATTTTTTCACACCTCCAATATATCATGAGAGACTTGAATTGTCATTGAACCATGCATTTATGTTTTTTCAATCCTCTCTCACTTATCTATCACACCGGAAATGACCAAAATGACAAAAAAATTTAAAAATTTTTTTAGAATAGTTCTTTGATTCTATGCTCTTTAAAAAGAAGGCTGATATTAGTATAATTTTAAACATGAATGAGAATTTGATTAAAGGATCAGTGACAAAATCATTATTGTTATTCGCATTGCCTATGATTTTAGGGAACATGTTACAACAGTTATACAATGTGGCAGATACCTTTATTGTTGGACAATTTATAGGTTCAAATGCATTAGCTGCAGTTGGCTCCTCTTTTACTCTGATGACATTTTTGAATTCAATCATTTTAGGTCTTTGTATGGGAAGTGGGGTCCTTTTTTCCATGTTATATGGAGCTAAAAAAATGGATAAGATGAAGAATGCGTTCTTTATATCTTTTGTTGGTATAGGATTATTGTCTGTTGCTTTAGAGGCTGGATGCTTGTTATTGATTGATCCTATTTTGTCTTTTTTACAGATTCCTTTAGAAATATGGAGTGACACGCATGATTATCTATTTTATATATTTTTAGGCATTCTATTTACTTTTTTGTATAATTATTTTGCTTCACTTTTAAGAGCTTTAGGGGACTCGAGAACACCATTATTATTTTTAGGTGTTTCTGCAATTGGAAACATAATCTTAGATATCTATTTTATTGTTAGTTTGCATATGGGTGTTGCAGGTGCTGCTATCGCAACAACAATGTCACAAGCTTTAAGTGCGATAGGGCTTTTTGTGTATGTGTTCTTTCAACAGAGAGATTTACTTCCACAAAAAGAATATTGGTATTTTGATAAAAGTGTATTTCAAAAAATCAAAGATTATTCTTTATTGACGTGTGTACAACAATCCGTAATGAATTTTGGAATCCTTTTAATACAGGGATTGGTTAATAGTTTTGGTTTAGTAACTATGTCGGCTTTTGCGGCAGCCGTAAAAATAGATTCATTTGCCTATATGCCTGTGCAGGATTTTGGAAATGCTTATTCAACTTTTGTTGCACAAAATAAAGGCGCAGGATTAGAAGAACGTATACGTAAAGGAACAAAATCAGCTGTTATTGTTGCAGCTTTATTTTGTTTCTTGATTTCAACTATTGTTTTTAATTTTGCGGATACATTGATGTTGATATTCATTAAACCGGAACAGACAGAAATCATCTTAAAAGGGGCGGAGTATCTTCGTATTGAAGGCGCTTGTTATTTAGGAATCGGACTTTTGTTTTTGTTGTATGGATATTATAGAGGCGTTGGTAAGCCAGGCATTTCGGTTGTGTTAACGATCGTATCTCTTGGAACCAGAGTTTTGTTATCTTATGCACTGGCGCCTACTCTAGGCGAGCACATGATTTGGTGGTCTATTCCAATTGGATGGTTTTTAGCGGATGCCGTAGGAGTGGTTCAGGGTATTCGAAAAGAAAAATGGTTTTCTAGAAAGAGAGCAGAAGATGAAAAAGTATTCAACGATTAGTGAAATCAGCAAGCTTTTGGGTTTAAGTACTGATACAATTCGGTTTTACGAAAAAAAAGGACTTGTCCATCCTCATGTGAATCCAGAAAACAATTATCGCATGTATACATTGATGAATGTCTTAGAATTATTAGATGTTATTTATTATCGTCATTTGGATTTTCCTCTTTCAGATATATATGAATTATCAAAGGCATTAAAACCATCTTATACAATTGAATTAATAGAGAAAAAGGAAGAAGAAACCAAGCGAAAGATATACTATGAACAACAGTTATTAAAAAAGATTTCACATATCAAATCGATGTTTCACATGATAGAACATCATGAAAATGAATGTTCTATTCAAGATTTTAAAGAATCGATTATATTATTTGAGGGAAAAGACAAGGAAGATTTCTTTATTCATGATATTCAATATATGACTCAGGATCAGTTTGTTCTTTGCGCTTTTTACACGCATTATGAATTAAAAAAAGACCAGATGGAACTAAAGCGAACCTTTGTCAGCATTGAAACACAGCTTCTTCAAAAAATGAAGATGAAAGAAGAATTGAAAAATTCAACAAAGATCAATAAACAAAAGTGTGTCTATCGAGCTGTACGAATGAAAGATGGAAAGGTAAGTCAGGAAGATATTGAACCGATGAAAGCATATGCCAAAGAAAATGGGCTTGAATTAAAGGACCATTGTCTTATTCGTGAAATACCGGTTACATTTTATACAGATTATGAACACTATTATGCCGAAATTTTTTTGCCGATAAAAAACAGTTGACCTTGGAGTTGCTCCAATGTTTATACTCTTGATTTGGGAGGGATGATCATGGAGCGTAAATATCTAAATTCACAGTTTTGGAAGTATATTTTACCATCTATGTTCACCATGTTGTTGAGTGGTTTTTATTCAATCGTAGATGGTCTTTTTGTTGGAAATTCGGTAGGGAATGATGCCTTAGCAGCTATCAATCTTGTTTATCCAATCCAAGTAATTTTAAATGCATCTGCAATTGGAATTGGAATTGGAGGAGCCGTAGCGCTATCTTATTTTTCAGGCAGGGATGAAACGAAGAGCGCAGATCGATCTTTAGGTTCGACAATTACGCTTTTGATCGTTGCCGGTATTGTTTTGTCCATTGTTTTATTTTTTGCGACTCCAACGTTATTAGAGATTTTAGGAGCTTCTGGAACTATTTATGAATATGCCTATGATTATATATTTGTGATTCTTTGTGGAGGCCTTTTACCTGTTTTAGGAAATGGGTTAAGTCCTTTGATTCGTAATTATGGAAAAACCATTGTTGCGACGATCTGTATGAGCAGTGGTTTGGTTACTAATATTGTTTTAGATTATATCTTTGTCTTCCTGATGGAAATGGGACTATCTGGAGCTGCTTTGGCAACGATCATTGCACAGGGAGTTGTTGCGCTAAGTTGTTTGGCTTTCTTATATGCATCAAAGTTAAAAGAAATCTCATTGCACTGTTATGTACCCTCAGCATCTTTGATAAAAAGAATCGTAACTGTAGGCATCTCACCTTTTGGGCAAACCATGATTCCATGTATCATGATCGTTTTGATCAATTGGACATGTATTATGTATGGTGGGAACGATGCATTAACAATTTATTCGGTAATTTCTTACGTGCTTTCCAGTGCTCAATTGTTGTTGCAGGGTATCGGCGATGGTGTGCAGCCATTGTTGAGCTATTATCACGGTAAAGGAAATAAAGATGTGATCCATTATTTATATCGCAAAGCCTTCTTTGTTTCTCTTGGTGTATCAGTTATCTTATTTATGGGTGTTTATTTGTTTAATGAACCTTTAACGGGATTATTTGGCGTCTCTCATTCGCTATATGATGGTACAAAACTGGCGTTGATCATCACAGCTCTTTCTTTTCCTTTTATTGGAATCAGTCGTCTTACTTCAGCAGTATTTTATGCCTCCGGCCGATCTAAAAATTCTACATTTCTAGTTTATATCGAACCTTGTTTATTATTACCGGTATTTTTGATCGTTTTCTCATCTTTATTTCAACTAACTGGAGTATGGTGTGCTTATCCAGCAACTCAAGTTGTCTTGTCTGTAATTGCCCTGGTCTTGCAAAGTCCGAATTTAGTTGCAGATCATGAAAAAAAGATTGTTGAGGTATCTATTTAATTCTTGTTGTGATATCATCTAATCTAAAGAGGTGAGTATTATGAAAATTGCCATCGTTTTTTCAAGTAATACAGGAAATACAGAATATCTTGCTCAAGGGATCAAAGAAGTTGTTCAGAAAAATGATTTAGTTTATTTTGGAAAATTTCAGGAAGGCATTGATGCTGATCTTTATTTTGTAGGTTCTTGGACAGATAAAGGATGCTGTAGTGAAGAAATTAAAAGTTTACTTTCAAGTCTAAAGAATAAAAAGATTGCTTATTTCCAAACGGCTGGATTTGGCGGATCTCAAGCTTATTTTAAACGTCTATTAGATACGGTGATGAAATTGATAGATTCATCAAATGAATTTCTGGGTTCATATTTTTGTCAGGGGAGAATGCCTGATTCTGTAAAAAATCGATATCTTATGATGTTAGAGAAGAATCCAAATGATGAAAGGATATTGGCTAGTTTAGATAATTTTGAAAAAGCGAAGAGTCATCCAGACTTTGATGATTTAAAACGCATAAAAGAATGGGCACATTCAATGATAGATACATTATAGGTTTGTTTTAAGACAGACCTTTTTTGTTGACAAGCAAGACAAAAGGTTTATAATGTGAACAGTTTACTTGGTGAACATACAGGAGGCATGTTATGAATAAACTAAAGTCAGTATATTGTCGTGTATTTCAAACTTGTTTTAAGATCGCAATTCCTGTTTTGCCATATCGCAAACCAGAAACGATTTCGTCTTTAGATAAATTACCGGATGTCTTAAAAAAAGAACAATGTTCAAGAGTTCTTTTAGTTACGGATGCAGGTATCATAAAAGTTGGTCTACATTTGCCTATTATTGAAGCATTGACCAATGCTGGGTATCAAGTCAGTGTTTATGATAAAACACAGGTAAATCCTACGGTTGAAAATGTGGAAGAAGCAGTTAAGCTTTATCATGAAAATGGATGTCAAGGGATCATTGCTCTAGGTGGCGGTTCCAGCATGGATTGTGCAAAAGGCGTAGGCATTCGTGTTGTTAGAAAACGCACACCTTTATCTAAGATGAAAGGTGTCTTAAAAGTGTTGCATAAATTACCAGTATTGATCGCTATTCCTACAACAGCAGGAACAGGAAGCGAATGTACGCTTGCAGCTGTGATCAGTGATCCGGCAAATAAGACTAAATATGCGATTGAAGATTTTTGCTTGATTCCTAAATATGCTTTGTTAGATGCAAGAATGACGACGTCTTTGCCACCATTCTTAACAGCAACTACAGGCATGGATGCGCTGACCCACGCTATTGAAGCTTATATTGGAAGGTCTACGACCAAAGATACAAGAGAAGCGAGTCTTCAAGCGATTTCGTTGATTTATGAAAATTTATTTGAGGCCTATCATCATGGGGATGATTTAAAGGCACGCGAGAATATGGCACATGCAGCGTATCTTGCAGGATGGGCCTTCTCAAAATCGTATGTAGGTTATGTTCATGCTTTGGCGCATGCACTGGGAGGACGTTATGGTGTTGCACATGGTTATGCCAATGCGATTCTTTTGCCTGTTGTGTTGAGAGGATATGGAACCAAAGTGTATCCAGCTTTAAAAGATTGTGCAGTAGCGGCGGGTTTGGCAGATGTAACAACCGATGAGCGAATTGCGGCTATACGTATGATTGAATCTATTGAAGAGATGAACAATGTCTTTGATATTGGTTCATCGATCGAAGAAATTCAAGTTGAAGATATTCCAGAATTATGCCATCATGCTTCTAAAGAAGCCAATCCTCTATATCCAGTTCCTGTACTTTTTGATGAAAAAGAACTGGAGAGATTTTATTTAGATATTGTTAAGAAGGAGAGCGTAGTATGGAGTCCAGTCAGATCCAAGAAATCATTCAAAGCCAAAGAAACTACTTTAATTCCGGAAAGACCTTAAATGTAAATACTCGTATAGAATATTTAAAGAAACTTAAAAGGGTTATTTTAGAAAAAGAAGATCAAATCAATGAAGCCTTGTATAAGGATCTTGGAAAAACATCCAGTGAGAGCTATATGTGTGAAACTGGAATGGTGTTAAGTGAATTATCATATATGATACGCCATACTAAAAAGTTTGCCCGTAAGCATCGTGTTATGACTCCACTTGCTCAGTTTCATGCTTCTAGTTATCAGATGCCATGCCCTTATGGAGTTGTTTTGGTCATGTCTCCTTGGAACTATCCGTTTATGTTAACCATTGATCCTCTTATTGATGCAATTGCGGCAGGCAATACTGTTATGGTAAAACCAAGTGCATATTCTCCATATACTTCTCAAATCATTGAGGAAATACTGACAAATGTTTTTCCTAAAGAATATGTGAGTGTAATACTTGGAGGAAGAAAGGAAAACCAGGCTTTATTAGAAGAAAAGTTTGATTACATTTTCTTTACTGGTTCTCCATATGTAGGACATGAGGTGATGTCCAAGGCAAGTGTGCATTTGACACCGGTAACTCTTGAGTTAGGTGGAAAGTCACCTTGTATCGTGGATGAGACGGCTAATATAAAACTGGCAGCAAGACGTATTGTTTTTGGTAAGTATCTAAATCTTGGACAGACTTGCGTAGCTCCAGATTATATTTATGTTCATACTTCTGTTAAAGATAAACTGATTCATGAAGTAATTCAAGAAATTAAGCGTCAATATCAAGATTTGTCTAGTTATGGCAAGATCATAAATGAGAAGCATTTTGATCGAATCAGTAAACTTTTAGATCCTAATAAGATCGTTTATGGAGGAAAGACAAATCGTGAAACATTGAAGATCGAACCAACGATAATGGATAACGTTTCATGGGATGATGCGGTTATGCAGGAAGAAATCTTTGGGCCTATCATGCCAATCTTAACGTTTACCAATTTTGAAGACTGTATCAATATTATAAAAGAAAAGCCATCTCCTTTAGCTTTGTATTTGTTCTCGTCAAATAAAACAAGAGTTGATATGGTAACTCATAGTGTTCCATATGGAGGCGGATGTATTAATGATACGATCATTCATCTTGCCACCAGCAATATGCCTTTTGGTGGAGTGGGCAATTCAGGTATGGGTGGATATCATGGCAAAGAAGGTTTTAAAACATTCACGCACTATAAATCCATCGTAGATAAAAAAACATGGCTGGATCTTCCAATTCGATATCAGCCATATTCCAAGTTATATGATAAATTGATTCATATATTTTTACGATAAAAAGAGCCAAAATTGGCTCTTTTATTCTATAATCTTTATTTTTTGACAATTCATCAATTGAGGAGGCAGGCTCATGGTCATACCGGGTCCAGCCAAGACTTGAACATTTTGTCCATCTTTAAGTTTTGATGTATTGATACCATCTGGTAAATATACTTCAATTTCTCCTTCGTATGGGGAAATGGATGTGCCTGATATTTTATTGTTTTCTTGATCGAACGTAATATTTTCAATGGTGTACCACTCTTGGTCGACTGTTGTTTCAGGTTTAGGTTTTAAGTAAAAAAATCCTGTGGTCGCAATGATCAAAATGATCGCAAAAATAATGATTCTTTTTTTCTTCATATTTAATTCCTCTATCGATAAGTATATCATAGAAAAATATTGTCATAAAAGGGTAATATATTGTTAAAATGAAGTAAAAATCGATGGTTAATCTGTATCAGAGATAGTTTTGAATTGAATTATGTGATAGAATATAGAATAGTTTAGACTCAAGGGAGGAAAATTATGGCTGGATTATTTAGCAAGTTGTTCTCTGAAGAACAAAGAGAATTGGCATCTTTAGAAAAAATGGCCGATAAAGTCATTTCCTATGAACCAGAGATGCAGAAATTAAGTGATGAAGAATTAGCTGATAAAACAACAGAATATAAAGAACGTTTAGCAAATGGCGAAACGATTGATGATATTTTATATGAAGCATTCGCAACGGCTCGTGAGATGGCTTATCGTCAATTAGGTGAAAAGCCATATAAAGTACAGATCATGGGTGCAATCGCAATGCATAAAGGTGATATTGCCGAAATGAAAACCGGTGAAGGTAAAACTTTGACCGCAACGATGTGTGTTTATTTAAATGCCTTAGCTGGAAAAGGTGTTCATGTTATTACGGTCAATGAATACTTGGCTGGCCGTGACGCGGACTGGATGGGGAGAATCTATCGTGCTTTAGGGCTTACAGTAGGTGTAAATAAGCGTGAATTAAACGCAAGAGAAAAACGTGAAGCTTATGAATGTGATATCACATATACAACGAACTCTGAATTAGGTTTCGATTATCTTCGTGATAATATGGTAACAAGTGTAAAAGATCGTGTAATGCGTGGTCTTCATATGGCAATTATTGATGAGGTCGATTCTGTTTTGATCGATGAATCACGTACTCCATTGATCATTTCCGGGGGTAAAAAACAGACTGCCAATCTTTATATCCAGGCCGATAAATTCGTTAAGACTTTAGAAGCTCCTGAATATGAAACCGATAAATTTACACATGAAAAGACTTTGATTTCAGGTGATTATGATATTGATCAGAAAACACGTCAGATCATGTTAAGTGAGGCTGGTGTGGAAAAAGCAGAAAAGTATTTTAAATTAGATAACTTGTATGATATCAACCATACTCAACTTGTCCATCATATCAATCAAGCTTTGCGCGCTAACTATATTATGATGAAAGAAGTTGAATACGTAGTTAGCGACAACCAGGAAATTGTGATCGTAGACCAGTTTACAGGTCGTATGATGCCTGGACGTGCTTATTCAGATGGTTTACATCAGGCAATTGAGGCAAAAGAGGGTGTGCCAATCAAAGAAGAAACATCTACTTTGGCAACTATTACATATCAGAACTTCTTCCGTTTATATGAAAAACTAGCAGGTATGACAGGTACAGCTAAAACAGAAGAGGAAGAATTCCTTTCTACATACAATATGCGTGTTGTTGTCATTCCAACAAACCGTCCAGTAATTCGTAAAGACTTGCCAGATGAAATTTATGCCCATAAAGATGATAAATATCGTGCACTTGTTCGTGAAGTTAAAGCACTTTATGAAAAAGGGCAGCCTGTTCTGGTTGGTACGATTGCGGTAGAAACGAGTGAATTGATCAGTGAAATGTTGAAAAAAGAAGGCATTCCACATGAAGTGTTGAATGCGAAAAACCATGCTCGTGAAGCAGAAATCGTCGCAATGGCAGGGCGTCCAAAATCTGTAACGATCGCAACCAACATGGCTGGTCGTGGTACCGATATTAAATTGACAGAAGAATCACGTAAATTGGGTGGTTTAGCGGTAATTGGTAGTGAACGTCATGAATCACGTCGTATCGACAATCAGCTTCGTGGACGAAGCGGACGTCAGGGTGATCCAGGTTTCTCTCGATTCTTTGTTTCTTTGGAAGACTCCTTGATGGTTCGTTTTGGTGGCGAAAAACTTCAGAAACTATTTGAAAAAATGGGGGATGAACAAATCGAATCTAAAGCTGTTACGAAATCTATCACAATGGCGCAAAAGCGTGTTGAAGGATATAACTTTGATATGCGTAAACAATTGTTAGATTATGATGATGTATTACGTCGTCAGCGTGAAATCATCTATGCACAAAGAAATCGCATCTTAGAAAGCGAAGAAGTACATGAAATGGTACATGTGATTTTTGAAAAAACATTGGATCAAACATTACAGGCAAATATTCTGGATGAGAAAAAACAAACAGTGGATATTCCAGGTCTTTGTAAATCATTAGAGATGACAGGTTTAACAGAAGATAGAGCTATTCATGCGCAGGAATTAGAAGGCTTGAAATATGAAGAAATCAAACTTCATTGTTTGGATCGTATCTGGAATGATTATGAGAAAGAGATTGAACCTGTTAAGATGCAGTTCTTGCCATTTGAAAAAACTGTTGTCTTGCGTAATATTGATAGAAACTGGATCGAACATATTGACCGCATGGATAAATTAAGAAGTGGTATCTATTTACGTTCTTATGCACAAAATAATCCTTTGCAGCAATATGTACAGGAAGGTTTTGATATGTTTGAAGATATGAACAAACGTATCGATAGAGAAATTGCTTTCTTCTTATTAAAAGTAAGAATTCGTAGGGAGACAAAAGCGTAATGGAACTTTATGAATTAAAACAAGGAGTGACTACTCACCTGGAGAAGTTAAATTCTCTAGGTGAGTCACTTTGACTTAGCTGATAAAAAAAATCAAATTGAAGAATTAGACAAAAAAACTTTGGAAGATGGATTTTGGAACGATCAAAAGAAAGCTCAAAGTGCAATTCGAACACGTAACAATCTAAAAAATATTGTCGACAGCTATCAGGCTTTAGATGATACTTTAAAGTCTTTGGATGAAACGGCAGATGCCATTAAGGAAGTATTCGATGAAGAGCTTATTGCTTTGGCAGAAGAAGAATATGATGCTATGGCAAAAGACTTTGAGAATTTTGAAATTCAAGTGCTTTTGTCGCATGAATATGATCAAAACAATGCAATCCTAGAATTGCATCCAGGTGCTGGGGGAACTGAATCTTGTGATTGGGCCAGCATGTTATATCGCATGTATACACGATATGCGGAAAAGAAAGGCTTTAAAGTTACAGTTTTAGATTATCAACCAGGTGAAGAAGCTGGAATCAAGAGTGTTACTTTCCTGGTTGAGGGGGATAAGGCATACGGTTATCTAAAAGGAGAAAAAGGTGTACATCGTTTAGTACGAATTTCACCATTTGATTCTGGGGCGAGAAGACATACTTCTTTTGCTTCTTTGGATGTAATGCCTCAGTTCAATGATGAAATTGAAATTGAAGTAAAGCCGGAAGATTTGATCATAGAGACAAAAAGAGCATCTGGGGCTGGAGGTCAGCATATTAACAAAACGGACTCAGCTGTTCGTATCGTACATAAGCCAACTGGTATTGTTTCAACTTGCCAAAATGGAAGGTCGCAGCACGAAAACCGCGAAGAAGCGATGCGTATCTTAAAATCTAGACTTTATCAATTAGAAATAGAAAAACAAGAAAAGAAACTGGCAGAAATTAAGGGCATTCAGGCAGCCAATGAGTGGGGAAGCCAGATTCGAAGTTATGTCATGCATCCATATAGTTTAGTGAAGGATGTTCGCACAGGTTGTGAAACAAGCCAGGTACAAAACGTATTGGATGGAGACTTAGACGAGTTTATCTTTGCCTATCTAAAATCACAAATTCAATAAGATCACCTTTTAAGGGTGATCTTTTTAAAAAGTTTCATACTGTAATTAGAGACGGATAAAAGTACAATAATTCTATAAATTGGATTTTTTGTTGGAGGTATCACAATGAAAAAAGAGACTAGGGAAGATTTTGATAACTAGAATTAACAATGTAGGAGGACAAGTAGTTGTGGGAATAAAAATAGTATATGCTTATAATCGAGCTGAAGAAGTAAGTAAACTATTTACAGAATATACGGCTATGCTAATTGAAAAAGATAGTTCTTTCCAAAAATATTTAGATATTCAAAATTATAGTGAAGAAATGAAACATTTGGAGAACAAATATGGTTTGCCTAATGGAAGATTATATTTGGTTTATTGTGATGAGAAATTAGCTGGTTGTATAGGGCTAAGAAAAATTGACAGTCAAAATTGTGAAATGAAGCGTCTCTATGTAAGGCCTCAGTTTAGAGGACGAAAAATAGGTAATCTGTTAGTTGAGAAAATCATAGATGATGCAAAGAAAATAGGGTATTCGTACATGCTGTTAGATACACTCCCGTTCCTGAAAAGTGCAATACATATGTATAAAAAATATGGATTTTATGAAATAAGCAGTTATAATGATAGTCCTATGGATACTTCCATATATATGAAACTTAATTTATAAATTTTAGTTTAAAAAAATACTCTTGAATATTTGCAAAAAGTGATCCTTCGACTTTTCAGTATAGAATTTAAAAAGGATCAGCTTGTAATGATAGATTGAAAGGATTAAACTTGTCATATATGCTGTTGGAGGATGGAAAAATGGTAGAAGTTAGTGAAACGTTGAATGTGAGTGCGAGTGATTTCTTTGATACGATTATTGAATCTGTTGTGTATGATGCATGTCAGGCAACAGGAAAAAATATTCGAAAGAGCCATTTAAAGAAAGGTTTTTCATACTCCAAAAAAATCAAAAATAGTTTTGGAAAGAAAGAAAATTCAAGAGTAGTTATCCAAGAATTTGAAGCTCCTTCGATTTATAAAGTGAAATTTGAAGGATCGACTGGATACGATATCATGACATATAAGATTGAATCGTTAGAAGACGAAAAGATCACTGTTAGATATTCAGAAGATTTTATCAGCGAATTTACGGTTGAAGGCAAAAGTTCTAAAATGATGGAAAAATTGAATAACAAAAGAGCACAAAGGCGAGCAAAGAAATTGTTAAAGAATATAGAAGCATATATTCAAAATAAACAGAATACAGAAGATATACAAGAAAATGAGTATTCCAATGGTTGAGAGCCACTTCGTCCAATAGAGAGAGCCAGCCAATCCATTGGAGTGAGCCATAGAATCC